>JBFYWX010000050.1:0-13329 GCA_041310825.1 Desulfobacteraceae bacterium
CCGCGCGCCACGCCGCTGGCCGAGGTGCAGAAACAACTCAGGATGAAGGAGGGATTCGACGTCGGCCTCGAGATGTCTGGGAGCGAAGCCGCGTTCGGCGACCTGCTGGCGAATCTGTGCCACGGCGGCCGGGTGGCCTTGCTGGGGATTCCCGATCGGCCCATGTCGGTGAACTGGAACCTGATCATCTTCAACGGACTGACGATCAAGGGAATCTACGGTCGCGAGATGTACGAGACCTGGTACAAGATGACGGTGATGATCCAGAGCGGACTCGACATCACACCCGTCATCACCCACCATTTCCACTACACCGAGTTCGAAAAAGGGTTCGAGGCGATGCGCTCCGGACAGTCGGGCAAGGTCATCCTCAACTGGGAGGCGTGAGCCGGAGGTCGCCCCCAGCGGGCGACCCAACGGCTGAGACGTCAAGTTGATTAAAGGGACAGAATTGCCGGTTATAAGGAAGAATGCCATGTCGCTGGAACGTCTCGATCACGTGCTGGAACAAGAGCTTGCGCATCTGCGCAGCGAGGGGCGGGCGAAGCCTCCGGAGCGGGTTATCGTCGGGGTCACCCCCCCCGCGGACGGGAAAGGGCCCCGCTACCGCCTGAGCGGCTCCCCGCGGGAGTTCATCCGCATGAACTCCAACAGCTACCTCTCGCTCTCCCTGCACCCGGAGGTGGTGGCCGCCGCCGAGGAGGCCGCCCGGGAGTTCGGGGTCGGGCCCGGGGCGGTGCGCTTCATCGACGGGACCTTCTCCCAGCACGTGGCGCTCGAGGCGCGCATCGCGCGGTTCGCGGAGAAGCCCGCCGCCAAGATCTTCAATTCCGCCTACACCGCGAACCTGGGTCTGGCGCTCGCCATCGGCTCCCCCGCCACCTACTGGATCGGCGATCAGTTGAACCACAACAGCATCATCCGCGCCATGCGCATCGCCAACGTGCCCTCCGGCCGCAAGGCCGTTTACCCGCACAACGACATGCGGGTGTTGGGCGGCTGCCTGGAGGCGGTGCCGGAGGGGACCGAGCGGGTAATCGTCATCTTCGACGGCGTCTTCAGCATGCGCGGGGACTGCGCGCCGCTCGCGCAGATCGCGGCGATCGCGCAAGCCCATTCGCACCGATTCAAGGATGGGGTGATCACCGTGATGGACGATTCCCACGGGATCGGGGCCTTCGGGCCGCGCGGGCGCGGCACCTATGACGCGGCCGGGGCCGCCGCCGATGTCCTCGTCGGGACTTTCGGCAAGGCCTTCGGCGTCAACGGCGGGTTCATCGCCGCGAGCGGCACGCTGATCGAGGCGGTGCGGCAGAAGGCGGACACCTACATCTACACCAACCCCCTGAGCGTGGCCGACTGCGCCGCGGCCCTACGGGCGGTGGACCTGTGCGACAGCGCGGAGGGCCGCCGCTGGCTCGCGCACCTGGCCGCCACGGTCGCGCGCTTCCGCCGTGGGATCGCGGCGCTCGGCTGGGAGTCGATCCCCGGGCCGACTCCGATCGTGCCGCTGCTCGTGCGCGACACCCCGCGCACCCAGGCCGTGGTGCGGCACCTCTTCGACGAAGGGGTCCTGGCGGTGGGGCTGACCTATCCCGTGGTGCCGCGGGGGGAGGAGACCGTGCGCTTCCAGGTCAACGCCGCCCACACCGAGGTGGACATCGATGCGGTGCTCGCCGCCCTTGCCCGCTTTCAGGGTGGACGCGCGCCGTCGTAGGATTTGCCCGCCGCTCTCCTGCGAGACACCGGTCGAGGTGGGCGAACGCTTGTTCAGGAAAGGTGGATGAGGGGCGATGGTTCGTGGGGACCGGCCGCTGTAAGGCGGGTGCCGGTGCCGTCGAGCGCGCGGCCGGCCTCGGCCAGGGCCTTGGCCGGCGTGTTGTTGGTTTCGCTGAGATGGGCCAGGACCACCTGCTCTAGGCCCGGGTGGGCGAGTTCGGCGAGCAGGCGGCCGGAGTCCAGGTTGGACAGATGGCCGCTGCGGCCCCGGATGCGCTGCTTCAGGAACCAGGGGTAGGGGCCATGCATCAGCATGTCGGGGTCGTGGTTGGACTCGAGCACGAGCAGGCGGCAGCCGCGCAGGTGCTCGCGGACGACGGCGGTGACGACCCCCAGGTCGGTCGCGATCCCGATCCGCGTCCCGTTGGCGCCGATGACGAAGCCGGCCGGGTCGCACGCGTCGTGGGAGATGGAGAAGGGGTGGATCGTCAGGGTGCCGAGCTGAAAGGGGCGGCCGCAGTCGAAGGTGCGGGTGTCCGGCAGTTCCCGGAGCGGGAGGGCGGCCTTCAGCGTGCCGGCCGTCAGGAATACCGGCAGGCGGTGGCGGCGGCAGAGCCGCTCCACACCGCGCACGTGGTCCGTGTGCTCATGGGTGATCAGGAGCGCGCTCAGGGCGGCGGTACTCACCCCCCGTTGTTCCAGGCGGCGGCCGATCTCCCGGGCAGAGAGGCCGGCGTCCACCAGGATCGAGGTCACGCCGTCGGAGAGGTAAATCGCATTTCCCCCGCTGCCGCTCGCGAGCACGCAGACGGACAGCGCCCGTCCGCCTGGATTCGGTTGATCCGGTTGTTCCACGAACCTCCTCTTGGCCCTGCGCGAGGCAGGCCTAAGGCATAGGGCATAGGGTTTGAAAGGTTTTCCGTCACCGGTTTGCCCTTGGCACTATGCGGTTCAACCCTTAGAAAAAAGAAAAGATCTTTCCACTCGAAACTCTGCACTCGGCACTTTCAACTTCCTCAGGTTCCCGTATGTCCGAACCCTCCGTTGCTGCGGGGGGTGTCATCCAGCCGGGCCACCACCTCCAACCGGGCCTGGTGCACCCGCTGGATTACCATCTGGGCGATCCGGTCGCCGCGGCGCACGGTGTAGGCGGACGGGCCGAGGTTGACGAGGGCGATCATCACCTCGCCGCGGTAGTCGGCGTCGATGGTCCCCGGGGAGTTGATCAGCCCGATCCCGTGCCGGACCGCGAGCCCGCTCCGCGGCCGGATCTGGGCTTCGAAGCCGCGCGGCAGGGCGATAGCAAAGCCGGTGGGCAGCAGGGTGATCGCACCCCGCTCCAAAACGGTCTCCGCGCGCACCGCGGCACAGATGTCCATGCCGGCGGACTCCGCGGTCATGTAGCGCGGCAGCGGGATGTCCGTGTCCTCTTCCGGGCGCAGCCGCCGGATCTTGATGACAGGCTTCGAGCTCACCGCGATCGCCTCCGGGGGGATCCACGACCCGCCGGGGCGGGGGTGGGTGAACCATGTTCTTTCGTCGGCCGGCGGGGGAAGGTGCCCGCGCCGCAGCGTCAATCGCGCCGCAGGCAGTATTCGAGCGTCTCCGGCGGGACCGCCACCGGGCCGAGCAGCGTGAGCATCCGCTGGTCGGGGCGGAAAAGCGCCCGGGCGAGCTCCCGGACCTCCTCGGGGGTGACGGATTCGAGGCGGGTTATCACCTCGTCCAGGGGAATGTCCGCCTCGAAGTAGATTTCGTTCTGGGCGGCGCGCACCATCTGGTTGTCGGCGCTCTCGGAGCCGAGCAGCAGGCTGCCTTTGGTGTACTCGACGGCACCCTTCAGCTCCGCGGGGTCGACCGGCTCGCGCGCCATGCGGGCGAGCTCGACCGAGACGAGCTCCACGGCGGGCTGAACCTGCTCGGGGCTGACCGCCAAATAGACCCCGAACATGCCGGTGTCCGCGTGGGCGGCGCTGAAGGAGTAGACGGCATAGGCGAGCCCGCGCTTTTCGCGGATTTCCTGAAAGAGCCGCGAGCTCATGTTCCCGCCGAGGATCGTGTTGAGCAGTGAAACGGCGTAGCGTCGCGGGTCGATTATGGACAGGCCCGCTGTGCCGAGGCAGATGTGGACCTGCTCGAGATCCCGCGGGTGAAGCTTTACTTGGGAGCGGTTGGCGGGTGTGATTCGCGGGGGAAAGCCGTTGCCGCGACGGAGGGTTTCAAAGGTCGGGCCGATCACGTCCACCAGGCGCCGGTGCTCCAGGTGGCCGGCAGCGGCGACCACGATGCGCTCGGGCTGGTAGAGCCGGCAAAAGAAGCCGCGGATGGTGTCGGCGCTGAACTGCGCAATGTTCTCGCGCGTGCCCAGAATCGAACGGCCGAGCGGGTTGTCGCCCCAGAAGGTGTTCCCCGAGAGCGTGTGGATGTATTCATCCGGGCTATCCTCGACCATGCCGATCTCCTGCAGGATGACCGGCCGCTCCCGTTCCACTTCCCGAGGGTCGAAGACCGAATTCAGAAATATGTCGGAGAGGATGTCCACCATGGTCTCGATCTGAGTGTCGAGGACTTTGGCATGGTAGCAGGTGTGCTCCATGGTGGTAAAGGCGTTGGTGTGGCCGCCGATCACGTCGAACTCTTTGGCGATTTGAAAGGCGGAGCGCTTCCGGGTGCCTTTGAAGATCATGTGCTCGATGAAATGGGACAACCCGTTTTCCGGGTCGGCCTCGTCGCGGGCCCCGGCGTTCACCCAGACCCCCAGCGAGACGGAACGGGTGTGCGGCATCGGCAGACTCACGATCCGCACCCCGTTGGCGAGCACCGTCCGGGCGATGGACGCTTCCATCGGCCTTACCCCTCGAGCAGCGCCTTGTGGCTCAGCCGGATCTTGCCGTCGCGGCCGATTTCGAGCACCTTGACCTTGAGCTTGTCGCCCTCCTTGACCACGTCGGAGACCTTGGTGACCCGCCGGTTGGCGAGTTGCGAGATGTGGACCAGCCCGTCGGTGCCCGGCATGATGTTGACGAAGGCCCCGAAGTCGGTGATCTTGACGACGGTGCCTTCGTAGACCGCGCCGACCTCGGGATCGGCCGTGATCTGCTTGATGAGGGTGAGGGCCGCCTCCGCCTCCTGCTTGGAGAAGGCGGCGATCTTGACCTGGCCCGAATCCTCGATCTGGACGGTGGTGTTGGTTTGGCTTTGAATGGCGCGGATGGTCTTGCCGCCCTGGCCGATCACCTCGCGGATCTTGTCGGGATGAATCGTGATGGTGGTGATGGTCGGGGCGTAGGGGGAGATCTCCTGACGCGGGGCGGCGATCGTCTCGATCATTTTGCCCAGGATGTGAATGCGCCCCCGGCGGGCCTGTTCCAGTGCGGCGGCGAGGATCTCGCGCGAGAGCTCGTGGATCTTGATGTCCATCTGCATCGCGGTGACGCCGTCCCGGGTGCCGGCGACCTTGAAATCCATGTCGCCGGCGTGGTCCTCATCGCCTAAGATGTCGGAGAGCACGACCACCCGCTCCCCCTCGTTGACTAGCCCCATCGCGATCCCGGCGACCGGCGCCTTGATGGGCACCCCGCCGTCCATCATCGCCAGACAGCAGGCGCACACGGTGCCCATCGAAGAGGAGCCGTTTGACTCAAACACCTCGGAAACCAGCCGGATCGTGTAGTCAAAGGACTCTTTGGCCGGCAGGATCTTCTCGATCGCCCGGGTGGAGAGCCCGCCGTGGCCGATATCGCGCCGGCTGGGCCCGGCGATGCGCTTAGCCTCGCCGACCGAGTAGGGCGGAAAGTTGTAGTGCAGCATGAAGGGGCGGAACTCCTCCCCGGAAAGCGTCTCCACCCGCTGCTCGTCCTGACCGGAGCCGAGCGTGAGCACCCCGAGCACCTGGGTCTCGCCCCGGGTGAAGAGAGCGCTGCCGTGCGGCCGAGGCAGGATCCCCACCTGGCAGGTGATCGGACGGACCTCCTCGAAGCCGCGGCCGTCCACGCGGCGGCCCTCATTCAGAATCAGCTCGCGCAGGATCCGCCGCTTGAGGGTTTCGATGACCGCGGTGAACTCCTCGCGGCGCTGCAGGCCCTCGTCGCCCAAGGCCCCGAGTACGCTCTGTTTGGCGGCCCGGGCGGCGACGGAGCGCTTGACCTTCTCCGGAATGAGCAGTGCCTCCCGCAGGGGGCCGGCGGCCAGCCCCTCCACCCGGGCCGCGAAATCGGCATCGGGGGCGGGCGGCGTGAAAGCCCGTTTGGGGGCGCCGTGGGTCTCACGGAGCTTGATCTGCAGATCGATCAGGGGCTGCAAGGCGCGGTGGCCGAAAAAAATGGCCTCGGTCATATCCGCTTCGCTCACGACGTTGGCGCCGCCTTCCACCATCACGACCCCGGTCTTGGACCCGGCCACCACGATGTTGATGTCGCAGGCCTCCCATTCGGACAGGGGGGGGTTGATCTTAAGCTCCCCGTCGATCCGGCCGACGCGCACGGCGGCGATCGGTCCGGCGAAGGGGATGTCGGATAGGTGCAGTGCGGCCGAGGCCCCGACCATGGCGAGCGTGTCCGGGTCGTTTTCCTGGTCCATGGACAGAACGGTCGCGATCACCTGGGTCTCGAAGCGAAAGCCCTTGGGGAACAGCGGCCGGATGGGGCGGTCGATCAGCCGTGCGGTCAGGGTTTCTTTTTCGCTGGGGCGGCCGATTTCGCGCCGAAAATAGTTGCCCGGGATCCGCCCGGCGGCGTAGATCTTCTCCTGGTATTCCACGGTCAGGGGTAAAAAGTCGCCGGGCCGCTCATCGTGGGTGGACACCACGGTGACCAGGACGATGGTGTCGCCGTACTGGACCACGACCGAACCGGAGGCCTGCTTGGCCACCTTGCCGGTCTGGATGCTCATGGCCTTGCCGCCGATGTCTTCCTTCACTAAAATCTCCATTCCTACCTCCTTGTGCGGCATCCGGCCGCAACAAACCCGCCGCGATCCGGACCCCGGTCTACGGGACCGGGATAGTGTTCGTCGCCGGCCGCGGCAACCCCCACAGCCCCGCGCAGACGGGTCGCTGACGTTGCGGATGCCTGAAAGCTACTTTTTCAGACCCAGCGTCTCAATGATGGCCCGGTAGCGGTTAACGTCCTTGTACTTGACGTAGTTCAACAACCGGCGGCGCCTGCCGACAAGCATCAGCAGCCCGCGCCGGGAGTGGTGATCCTTCTTGTGGATCTTCAGGTGTTCGGTCAGGTACTCGATGCGGTTGGTGAGCAGGCCGACCTGGACCTCGGGTGAGCCGGTGTCGGTATCGTGCACCTTGTACTTCGCGATCAGATTCTTTTTGTCCTCCGTTGACAACGTCACGTTTTCCTCTCCTCCTTCTCGACGGTGTTCGATGCCCTCCGCCGCGCCGCACCGGGGCAACCGGGCCAGTGCGCGGGGGGGCCGAGGCCGTCTGATGTTGACCACCGCGTGGTGTCAGTTTTTCACATTAGAGCAACAGCGAAATTTGTGCAATAAAAAACACCGTTTCAGGAGCCGCCGGGGGCGCCGAAGACGCAGCAGTAGTCGACGCGGCGCCCGGCGGGCGCAACCCGCAGCACCGCGGCGAGTTCCCCGCGCCCATCCACCACCGGGATCAGGCTCTCCGCGGGCGGGTCCGCCGCGTCGAGGTTGAGCTCTTCCCAAGAGAGCCGCCGGCCGTGGCGGATCTTTTCCAGCAGCGGCGGGTCGGCGACGACCTCCGGCCGCCCGTTCAGCGCTCGCGCCATGGGGATCAGCCGCGCGCCGGCCCTTCCCTCCCGGACCATGGACTCCAGCTCCGCGAGCGACAGGGCCTGCTCGATCCGGAAGTTCCCGCTCGCGGTGCGAATCAATTCGCTCACGTGCGCGCGGCAGCCGAGCGCCCGGCCGATGTCCGCGCACAGTGAGCGCACATAGGTTCCGGCCGAACAGCGCACCTCGAAGCGCACCCGCGGCAGCGCAACCTCCAGCAGCCGAATCCAGTCGATGCGCACCTCGCGCGCGGGCTTCTGCACCGGCGCGCCGCGTCGCGCCAGGGCATAGAGCGGCACCCCTTCGTGCTTGAGGGCCGAGAAGATGGGCGGCACCTGGGAGAGGGTCCCCTCGAACCGCCGCAGGCAGCTCTCCAGCAGCTCGGCCGTGACGGGGGTCCAGTCTCCCTCCCCCACCACGCGTCCCGTCCGGTCCTGGGTGTCGGTCTCCACCCCGAGGGTCATCACGGCCTCGTAGGCCTTCACGTCATGCAGCAGAAACCGGGCCAGGCGGGTCGCCTGGTTGATGCAGCAGATCAGGACCCCGCGGGCGAACGGGTCGAGAGTGCCGGCGTGTCCGACGCGGGCGGCCTTGAGCAGGTGCTTCACGCGGGCGACCGTCTGCGCCGAGGAGAGGCCTTCGGGCTTATCCACCACCAGAATCCCGTTCACATCGTCACCGACCAGCCGGCCAGCTGCGCCTTGATCTCCGCGAGGGTCGCCTCCACCTGGAACCCGGCGGCGCCAAGATGCCCGCCGCCGCCGAAGGCCCCGGCCCAGGCGGCTACGTCCACAGTCCCGTCCGAGCGCAGGCTGACATGAAAATGGGTGTGGCTGCCGCTAACCGTCTCCCCGTCGTCCTGCTCCTGGATCAGGGCCGCCACCTTCACCGCCTCGATGCGCCGGGCGTAATTGATCAGCCCGTCGACGTCCTCGGACTGGGTGCCGGTCTCGGCCAGCATGCCGCGCGTGATCGTCATGACCGAGAGCTTGCCGTTGGGCGAGATCTCGATCGAGTTGAGCGCCAGGTTGAGCAGCTTGATCCGGCCGAGCGAGTAGGAGCCGAACACGTGCTGCGCGACGTGGTAGGGGTCAACCCCGCACTCGGCCATCTCGCAACTGATGGCGAAGGCGGCTGCATTGGTGTTCGCGAACCGAAAGGAGCCCGTGTCGGTCAGGATCCCCGTGTAGACGGCAGTGGCGATGTCCCGGTCGAAAGCGACCCCCAGCCTCGGGATGAGGCGATGGACGATCTCCGCCGTGGCGCAGGCATCGCCGTCGATCAGCTGGTAGTGGCCGAAGCGGGTGTTGGTGATGTGGTGGTCGATGTTGACGATGAGACCGATCCGCGCCACCTCCGGCCAGTCCGGCCCGAGCCGTGAGATGTCCCCGCAGTCCAGGATCACCGCAGCGTCGTAGGCGTCGGGGGCCTCCAGCCGACGTGTGATGCGCGCCACCCCCGGCAGAAACTGGTAGACGGCCGGGATGGCGCTCGCGTTGAAGAGCGTCGTGCGCCGGCCGCTTTTTTCGAGCGCTAAGCCCAGCGCCAGCAGCGACCCCACGGCATCTCCGTCGGGCTCCGCGTGCGAGGCGACCAGGATGTGGTCGGCCGCGCTAATCCGTTGAATGATCGGGTCCATGGCTTTCGGGAAGCGATTTCACCAACTGGTCGATGCGCGCGGCGCGATCCAGGGAATCGTCATAAAAAAACTCCAGTGCGGGCATGTAGCGCAACCCCAGGTGTTGGGCCAAGTGCCGCTTGATGAACCCCGCCGCGCTCTTGAACCCGGCAAGCGCCTCCTCCGAGGCGGCCCGGCCGCCCGGGGCGGCGATGTACACCCGCGCGATCCGAAGATCCCGCGTGAGGCTGACCCCCGTGATGGTGGTCAACTGCAGCCGCGGGTCGGAGACCTGCCGCCGCAGAAATTCCGACAGGAGCTCCTGGATCCGTCCGCCGATTCGCGTGGCGCGCGATGCCGATGTCATATGCTGATCAGCTCCATCTGAGTGTCGATGACCTCCGCCAGGCCCAGCTCCTCGGCCAGGTTGAACAGCTTGTCGATCTTCGAGTTGATCAGGGCCTTGTCGTTGCCGACGAGTGCGACGCCCACCACGGCGCGCTGGTGCACGTCGTTCGCCCCGACCTCAGCCACCGAGGCGTTGAAGTGGTTGCGCAGCCGCGCAATCACGGCCTTCACGATGCGCCGTTTCTCCTTGAGGGAGTGGCACTCGTGCAGCCGGAAAGTGATCAGTCCGATTCCAACGACCATAAACGGCATCTCCGAAAAAATCGGTGGAACCCTGGATCAGCCCCGCGGCCAAGGCGGCCGGTCATTTTGAAAGCGGAGCGTACGACCGTACGTGAGCATTTCAAAATGACCGGGCAACGCAGGTCCCGTGGCTGAGACAGGGTTTCACGAGATTTCCGGCCGGATCTCCTCCATGTAGTAGAACTCGATGCGGTCGCCGACCTTGATGTCGTTGAAGTTCTCGATGCCGATGCCGCACTCGTAGCCGCTCGGGACCTCCTTGGCATCGTCTTTAAACCGGCGCAGGGAGGAGTTGCGGCCCTCGAAGACGACCACGCCGTCGCGGATCAGGCGCAGGCTGCGGCCGCGTTCGATTTTGCCCTCCGTCACGTAGGAGCCGGCCACGGCTCCGACCTTGGGGATGTGGAAGACCTCGCGCACCTCGGCCGACCCGAGGATGTGCTCCTCGAAACGGGAGGCCATCATGCCGGTCAGCGCGCCCTTCACGTCGTTGATGACGTCGTAGATGACGTTGTAGAAGCGCATGTCCACGTTTTCCTCACCGGCCATGGCCTGGACCTTGGAGGTGGGGCGTACGTTGAAGCCGATAATGATAGCATGGGAGACGGCGGCGAGCGACACGTCGGATTCGCTGATGGTGCCGGTGGCCGCGTGCACGACATTGACCTTGACTTCGTCGTTGGAGAGCTTGACCAGGGCGTCGGAAAGCGCTTCGATCGACCCGTGGACGTCGGCCTTGATGATCAGGTTGAGCTCTTTGGTCGCTCCCTGCTGCAGCCGCTCGAAGAGGCTCTCCAGGCTGGGGCGGGCGCTGGCTTGGGTGAGATCGCGGGAGCGCTGCTTCTGCATGCGGTGCTCGCTGATCTGCTTGGCCGCCCGCTCGTCCGGCAGCGCCACGAACTCGTCGCCGGCCATGGGGACTCCGGCGAGCCCGAGGATCTCCACCGGAACGGAGGGGCCGGCCTCCTGAAGGGCCTGGCCGCGGTCATCCAGAATGGCCCGGATCTTGCCGTGGTGCACGCCGCAAACAACCGCGTCTCCAGCGCGCAGCGTCCCCTCGCTCACGAGCACCGTGGCCACGGGGCCGCGGCCGGAGTCGATTTTGGCCTCCACGACATGGCCGCGGGCGAACTTGTCGGGGTTCGCTTTGAGCTCCATCACTTCGGCCTGCAGCAGGATCATCTCCAGCAGCTGGTCGATGCCGGTGGCCTGCTTGGCCGACACGTTGACAAAGATCGTCTCACCGCCCCACTCTTCCGGGGCCAGTCCGTGCTCCACGAGGGAACGCTTGGTGCGCTCCGGGTCGGCGCCCGGCTTGTCGATCTTGTTGACGGCGACGATGATGGGCACGTTGGCGGCGCGGGCGTGGTTGATGGCCTCCACGGTCTGGGGCATGACCCCGTCGTCAGCCGCCACCACCAGCACGACGATGTCCGTGACGCGGGCTCCCCGCGCCCGCATGGAGGTGAAGGCCTCGTGGCCGGGGGTGTCCAGAAAGGCAATGCTGCCGCGTTCGGTTCGCACGTGGTAGGCGCCGATGTGCTGGGTGATGCCTCCGGCCTCGGTATCGGTCACGCGCGTCTGGCGAATGACGTCCAGGAGCGAGGTTTTTCCATGGTCGACGTGCCCCATGATGGTGACCACCGGCGGGCGGTGGAGCAGCGTGTCCGGTTCGTCCGCTACGCTCTGGATCAGGGTGTCTTCCGCGAAGGCCGAGTGCTCGACCTCGTACTGGAACTCGGCGGCCACCAGGGTCGCCGTCTCGAAGTCGATGGTCTGGTTGACGGTGGCCATGACGCCCATCCCCATGAGCACCTTGATAATCTCTCCGGCCTTTACGCCCATGCGCTTGGCCAGGTCCGACACCATGATTGCTTCATCCATCTTGATCCTGCGCTTGATCGCCTTGGCCACGGTGATCTGGGGCTTGTGGGAGGCGATCTCTTTTGGGGCCTTGCCGCCCTTGCGGGGTTTGCGTGTCCGGACGTCGTCGTAGAGTTCGTCGGCCTCGACCACCGCCTTGGTTCGGAACGATATCTTTTTCTTGATGAATTTCTTGCCGGCCTCGGCATCGTCCGCTTTGGTTTTCTTTTTGCGCTTCTTGTCGTCCCGGGTGTCGATCTCGCCCGGGGCCGGGGCCGCTCCCGCCGGGGCGGAGGACGGTCTGGCCTGCGGTGGGGTGACGAGTGCCGGTTTGGCCGGCAGGCCCTCGGAGGGTTGTGAAACGGGCGTCGGCGGCAGTTTGATAATTTTGGCCGGCTCGTCGCGCTTCATTTTCCGAACGACCGTTCCCGGCCGCTTGAGCCCGTCGGCCGGGGCAGGCGGCGGTTCGAGGGACGGTACGCTCTCCGCCGCTTCGACGGGGGTCTCGGCGGCAGCGGTCTCCCCGGCGGGTTCCGCCTGGGGATCGGCTGGCGACTCGGCCTCGACGGCGACGGGCTCATCCGGGGCCTCCGCGGCGACGGGGGGCTCTGCGGCGTCGACATCGTCCGGTACGGTTTCCGGCTCCGCTGCAGGCGACGCCTCCGCCGCTTCGACGGGCGCGTCGGTCACTTTCTTCCGCCGGCGGATGACCGTAGGCTTGACGCGCGTTTCCTGCAGCGCAGCTTCTTTTTTTCCGAACAGCGCCGCCTTGACGCGGCGCACGGCATCGTCATCCAGTGAACTCATGTGGCTGCCCACTGAAATCTCGAGTCCGACGAGTTTTTCCATCAGCGCTTTGTTGGTCAGGCTGAGTTCCCTGGCCAGTTCATACACTCGAATTTTCGCCATGAACCTTCCCCCTCGCACCCCCGCCCCGCGGACCCGGCAAAGCGGTGCATCGCACGGCGGTGCGTGTCTTCCATGTGCCGGTTACACCTTCCCCTCGGGCGGGGCGGGCGGTTCGGTGCCGGGTTCCACGGCACTTTCAATGTCAGCGGTGTCGGCCTCCGTCGCGGTGCCCGCTGCGGCGGTCTCGCCGGTTTCGGCTCCGAACGGGGCAGCGAGCTCGGCATCGGGCTCCTCCGCGTCGCCGGTTTCGGCTCCGGCCTGGGCGGCGAGCTCGGCATCGGGCTCCTCCGCGTCGTCGATTTCGGCCTGGGCGGCGAGCTCGGCGGCCGCTTGGCCGGCGGCGATCAGGCGGTGCGCCGTTTCCTCCTCGATCCCCCGCACCTGCAGCAGATCATCCACCGAGGCTTTGCCGATCTCCTCGGCGGAGTAAAACCCCTTCTCGTAGAGAGCATCGGCGAGGCTGATGCCGACCCCGGGCAGCGCCATCAGGGAGTTGTAGCCGCTTTGCATCGCCTGGTTGTAGGAGCTCTCGCTCTTGACGTCGAGATGCCATCCCGTGAGCTTGCTGGCGAGTCGGACGTTCTGGCCCTTCTTGCCGATGGCGATGGACAAAAACTCGTCGGGCACGATGACCTCCATCGACTTGTTGTCTTCGTCGATGATGACCCGGGAGATTTCGGCCGGGGCCAGGGCGTTGCAGACGAACTTGGCCTGGTCGACGTGCCAGGGGATGATGTCGATTTTCTCGCCCCTGAGCTCCTGGACGACGCTTTGGACGCGGCTGCCCTTCATGCCGACACAGGCGCCCACCG
>JBFYWX010000055.1:0-2729 GCA_041310825.1 Desulfobacteraceae bacterium
AGGCTTGCATGAAAAAGATCGTTCTGCTGCGCCACGGCGAAAGCGCCTGGAACAAGGAAAACCGTTTCACCGGCTGGACCGATGTCGGGCTCACCCCCAAAGGGGTGGAAGAAGCTGTCGCGGCCGGCCGCACCCTCACGCAAGAGGGCTATGCGTTCGACGTGGCGTTCACCTCGGTGCTAAGCCGAGCCATCAAGACCCTGTGGCTCGCGCTGGAGGAGATGGACCGGATGTGGATCCCGGTGCACGTGAGCTGGCGTTTGAACGAGCGGCATTACGGCGCCCTGCAGGGCCTCAACAAGGCCGAAACCGCCGAGCGACACGGCATGGACCAGGTGCTGATCTGGCGCCGCAGCTACGACACCCGCCCCCCGGCGCTCACCCCCGACGACCCGCGCTACCCGGGCAGCGATCCGCGCTACGCCGGCCTCGGGCCGCAGGAGCTGCCGCTGACGGAGTGTCTGAAGGACACCGTCGCGCGCTTCCTGCCTTACTGGCACGAGGCGATCGCCCCGGCCGTGAAGAGCGGGCAGCGCGTCATCATCGCCGCTCACGGCAACAGCCTGCGGGCGCTGGTCAAGTACCTCGACCGCGTATCGGACAAGGACATTCTCGAACTCAACATCCCCACCGGCATCCCGCTGGTCTACGAGCTGCAGGAGGACCTTACCCCGATCCGCAGCTATTACCTCGGGGACCCCGAGGCAGTGCAGAAAGCCGCTCGGGCCGTGGCCGACCAGCTGAAGAAGTCAAAATCCTGAGCGCGGGCGACTTGACCTGCGGCCGGTGTTTGTGAAACAATATTGACGACTCTGCAAAAAGCCGGCTATAGCGCGCGGCGCCATCCTATCGGTTATGAAGAGTCGCCCTTGTGGGAGTGGCTTCCAGCCACGATCATCGCGGCAAGATGCCGCTCCCACAGAAAAACATACAACTTCATTGGCATGGAGCCGCCGACATCCCATGGACATTTTTGAAAAAGCCCGCGACGGTGTAACCCGCCTGGACGTCTCCGAGAAAGTCAAAGCGAGCGCTCTCGGCCACCTGCGCACCTGGCTGACCGACCCCGCCTTCGCGGAATACGTGCCGCAGATCCGGTACCTGATCGAGGCCGGCAAGTGGGAGGTCCTGCTGGATTCGTTCTACCAGGTGATCCCCTTCGGGACCGGGGGCCGCCGAGGCCCGGTCGGCATCGGCCCCAACCGCATCAACGCCTGGGCCATCCAGGCCTCGGCCCAGGGGCACTCCCAGTTCCTGCTCAAGCAGTACGGGGAGGCGGCGAAGCAGCGCGGGGTGGTGATGGCCTTCGACGTGCGAAAATACACCCAGAAGGGCATCTACGCCGACGACCGGCCCAACCCGGTCAAGGACCTCGACGGGTGGGCGCTGGCCCGGGCCGCGGCCGAAGTCTACACCGCCAACGGGATCCGGGTGCTCCTGTTCAAGACCACCCGCAGCACGCCGGAGCTCTCCTTCGCCATCCGGTACCTGAAGGCCGTCTCCGGCGACATGTTCAGTGCCAGCCACAACCTGCCGACCGACAACGGCAAAAAAGTCTACGACGAGCACGGCGGCCAGCTCATCCCGCCCCACGACCAGGCCCTGGTGGACGAGGTCGCGACGAACGTCCGGCAGATCCGGCGCCTGGCCTTCGATGACGCCTGCGGTCAGGGCCTCGTCGTCTTCGTCGGCGCGGAGATCGACCGCGCCTACCACGCGGCCGTGCGCGCGGTCTCCCTCTCGGCGGCGCGGGACCTTTCCATCGTGTATTCCCCGCTGCACGGCACCGGCCTGACCACGGTCTACCCGGTCCTGCAGCAGCTCGGGTTCAAGGTGAGCCTGTGCCCCCGCACCTCCAACCTGAGCGGGGCGTTCGAAAACGTGACCTTCAACATCCCCAACCCGGAGGTGGTGGAGTCCTTCGGCGCCAGTCTGCCCTTCGCCCGCCAGTCCGGAGCCGACATTCTGCTCAGCACCGACCCGGACGCAGACCGCATCGGCATCCTGGTGAACCACGGCGGTGACTGGACGTTTCTGACCGGCAACGAGATCGCCGTCCTCCTTGCCGACTTCGCCCTGTCCAAGCTGCGGGCGGCCGGGACGCTCAGCGCCGGCAGCACCATCATCAAGACCGATGTCACCACGGCCCTGATCGACAAGATGGCGCGCGAGAACCGGATCCGCTGCATCGGCGACCTGCTCGTCGGCTTCAAGTATGTCGGCGAGGAGATGAACACGCTCGCGGCCGAAGGCCGCATGGCCGACTTCATTTTCGGCTGCGAGGAGAGCCACGGCTACCTCACCGGGGCCTACGCGCGCGACAAGGACGCGGCGAGTGCCGCGGTGTGGATCGCCGAGTATGCCGCTGAGCTGACACAGCAGGGTCGGACGTTGGTGGACGCCCTCGACGATGTCTACACCGCCTACGGCTACTGCCACAACTATCTCACCGAGATCCGGCTGCTCGGGGCCAAGGGCATGGAGCAGATCGCGGCCATGATGGACCACTTCCGCAACGAGCCCGTGGATGCGATCGGCGCATTCGCCGTGACCGGCAAAATCGACCGCTGGGCGGGCGCGCCGTCGCCGCACCTCTCGGAGACCGACACCTCGGCCCGCAACGTCATCATCCTGCACCTGCAAAATGCGGCCGAGACGACCGGCCTGCGCGTCACGGTGCGGCCCTCCGGCACCGAACCCAAGATCAAGATGTATTTCGAGGTGATCGG
>JBFYWX010000056.1:0-2903 GCA_041310825.1 Desulfobacteraceae bacterium
GGAACTGCGTCTGGCCGCCAAGGGCGCCAAACGCCTGATTATCATCGACCGGGCCGTTTCCTACGGCGGCCCTGGCGGACCGGTGGCCAGTGAAATCCGCAGCGCGTTTTACGGCGAAAAAGAGATGCCGGTGGTCACCAATTTCATCTGCGGGCTGGCTGGCCGTGACGTTACCCCCGAGGACTACATCGCCATATATTCAAAAAGCGAAAAGATGGCCCGGGGGCAGGTCCGGCAGGAAGACTACGTTTTTTATGGCGTCAGAGAATAACGCGGTTCCCGCTGCCGCGGCGGGATCCGGATGGGCCTAATGGAGACTCCGATATGGAAACACTAAACGTCTATGCGACACGCTTGCTGGAAAAGAGTGAATATTTCACACCCGGGCACCGTGCCTGTCAGGGGTGTGCCGAAGCGCTGGCGGTGCGGCTGGTGGCCAAGGCTTTGGGCAACAACGTGATTGTGGGTAGCGCCACGGGGTGCATGGAAATCATCTCCTCGCCGCTGCCGTTCACCAACTGGAAGGTGCCATGGCTGCACGTGGCCTTTGAAAACGCCGCCGCCGTGCTCTCAGGTGCCGAAGCCGGTTACCGGGCCTTGGTGCGCAAGGGCAAGCGGCCCGAAAAAGGAACCGTCTTTCTGGCCATGGGGGGGGATGGGGCCACCACCGATATCGGCTTTCAGGCCCTGTCCGGGGCCCTTGAACGGGGGCACAATTTCCTGTATGTCTGCTACGACAATGAGGCTTACATGAATACGGGCATTCAACGCTCCTCCTCCACGCCCTTCGGGGCTTCCACGACCACCTCGCCGGCAGGTAAAATTCATTTCGGGCAGCGCACCTGGAAGAAGAACATGGCCGAAATCGTCGTGGCCCACAACGTCCCCTACGTTGCCACGGCCTGCTCCAGTTATCCCTTCGACCTGATGGAAAAGGTGCAAAAGGCCGCCCGTACACCCGGTCCGGCCTATGTTCATATTCTGTCAGTCTGCCCCACCGGCTGGCGCATAGCGCCCAACAAGGCGATCTGGATCGGCCGGCTGGCCGTGGAGACGGGCGTTTTCCCGCTCTATGAGGTCGTCGACGGGAAATACCGGATAACCCACGAGGTTGCGGAGTTGAAACCGGTTGAAGACTACCTGCGGCCCCAGGGTCGTTTCCGCCACCTGACCCCCGACATGATCGCACACATCCAGAATCGGGTTTCCGCGGAATACGCCAAGCTCGAGGCCAAGACCCGATTGTAACCCCACATGCGGGCGCCGCTGCCGGATCGATCGGCATGCGGGGTCCAGTTCCCATCGAGGATGCGACACATGAAAGAGAAGGTTGCCGAAATCATCCAGAAGTACAATTCGAACAAGGGATTCCTGGTACCGATTCTCCAGGATGTCCAAAAGGAGTTCAATTACCTCCCCAGGGAAGCTCTCAATGCGGTGAGCACCATCCTGGATCTCCCCCTCAGCCGCATCTACGAGTTGGCCACCTTTTACAAGGCCTTCAGCCTGACTCCCCGGGGCCGGCACCAGCTCAGCCTCTGTATGGGAACGGCCTGCCACGTGCGCGGCGCGAGCCTGCTGCAGGAAAGCATCGAACGGGGACTGAACATCAAGGCCGGTGAGACCAGTGACGACCTGGAGTTCACCTTCGAGACCGTCAACTGTCTGGGGGCTTGCGCGCTGGGGCCGATCCTGGTGGTCGACGAAGAGTATCAGGGACAGGTAACCCTTTCCAAAACCAACAAGATCCTAAAGACGCTTGGGAAAAAGGTAGCGACCGATGATGAAGAAGATTAAGTCACCCGCAGACCTCACAAAACTGCAGGAAGCGGCCAAGCAGCGCTTCGATCCGGAAAAACCCTGCATCGCCTTTTGCACCGGCACCGGATGCCTGGCCTATGGCACCCAGAAACTGGTGGACACCCTTAAGGATGAGATCGTCAAACGCAATCTCGGCGACCGTGTTTACATACGCAATACCGGTTGCCACGGGTTCTGCGAACGCGGTCCGATGGCCGTCATCTATCCCCAGAAGATCTTCTACCAAAAGATTAAGCTGGAGGACGTGCCGGACATTATCGAAAAGACGGTTCTCAAAGGTGAGGTCATCGACCGGCTCCTTTACAAAGATCCCGTGACCAAAACCAAGATTGTAACAGAAGACGAAGTGCCCTTTTACAAAAAGCAGATGCGCTTAGTCTTCGGCATGAACGGGCTGATCGAACCCACCAGCATCGAAGACTACCTGGCCATTGGCGGTTACGGCGCCCTGGCCAAGGCCTTGCACCAGATGCAGCCCCAGCAAGTGGTCGATGAGGTGATCGCCGCCAAATTAAGGGGGCGGGGCGGCGGCGGATTTCCCACCGGTTGGAAATGGGATGCCACCCGCAAGGCCCAAGGCGAGCCCAAGTACATCATCTGCAACGCCGACGAAGGGGACCCGGGTGCGTATATGGACCGCAGCCTGCTGGAAGGCAATCCGCACTCCGTTCTGGAGGGGATGGTCATCGGTGCCTACGCCATCGGCTCCACCCATGGCTACATTTATGTGCGCAATGAGTATCCCCTGGCCGTTAAGAATATCACCCTGGCCATCGAAAAGGCCCGTGAAATCGGCCTGCTGGGTGATAATATCATGGGCACCGATTTCAGCTTCGACCTCCTTATCAACCGCGGCGGCGGGGCCTTCGTCTGCGGGGAATCCTCCGCGCTTTTCGCCTCCATCGAGGGCCGTTCCGGCGAACCGCGGGCGAAATACGTCCACGCCACCGATCGCGGACTATACAACAAGCCCACCACGCTCAACAACGTGGAAACCTGGGCCAACGTTCCACTGATCATCAACAACGGCTCCGCCTGGTATGCCGGCATCGGCACCGAAAAGAGCAAGGGCACCAAGATCT
>JBFYWX010000064.1:0-2935 GCA_041310825.1 Desulfobacteraceae bacterium
CCGTTAATTGTCTTAAAACGGGTTGGCAGCGGCAGGAAGTCCGAATCCATCCAGCGTGGTTGATGTGTATCAAAATAGAAACATGTCTCCAAATTGATTCTTTTGGGCTCTGCAAATCTTGTAAACCGTTGCTGAAGTTTCGCATTATGACCCCTCAACGAAATATAATTACACATTATATCATAATGATATTGCTTTTCGCACAAATCGCGGGTCCCGGCGCAGGGGCAAAGTGGCCGGTGGCCTCATAAGTGTATCATTTTTAATACAAAATTGGTTTCGCACCGGCGGATCGAATCGGTAAGGCCTGCGCCTCATTTTAATTTTTTAATAAAAACAATTCGTTATAAGAGTTGAGCTTGTTTGTTGCGTGGCATGCTTATTGCTGATTGGCGGAGGAGTTGGAAGTCGCACGGATTTTCAATCGCAACCATTTCGATGTTGGAGGGGAACGCTATGAAAGTGCTGGATCAAGGGGTCAACCCGCTGTTCATGGATCCCGACCCGGACAAGGCGCGCGAATTCTTCCGCCAGAAGCCGCGGGCCATGGTCGACAAGCGCATGACCGAAAAGGAAGTGGTGGAGAAGTTCATCCCGGACGGGTGCTACCTCGGGATCGGGGGATTCGGCGCCAACCGCATTCCCACGGCTGTCATCCACGAAATCCTGCGGGCGCGGCGTAAAAACCTGGGATTTCTCGGCCATACCTCCACCCACGATTTCGAACTGCTCTGCGCGGGCAAATGCTTCAACCGCCTGGACGCGGCCTACATCGTCGGCCTCGAAGCCCGCGGGCTCTCACCGAACGCCCGCCGCTACATGGAGTCCGGCGAGGTCAAGGTGACCGAGTGGACCAACTACTCCCTCGCCGCGCGCCTGAAGGCCGCCGCCGAAGGGGTTTCGTTCGCCATCGTTCGCTGCATGCTGGGGACCGACACCTTCAAGATGTCCGGGGCCAAGGTCATCGAGTGCCCCTTCACCGGCAAGAAATTCGCGGCGGTGCCGGCGTTGTGGCCGGATGTGGCTGTCATTCACGTGCACGAGGCCGACATGTACGGCAACGCGGTGTTCAAGGGCATTTCCGTCGCCGACATGGAGTTGTCGCGGGCCGCCAAGCACGTCATCGTCACGGCCGAGAAGCTTGTGACCAATGCCACCATCCGCGCCAACCCGACCGCGACCTCGATTCCGTTCTACCTCGTGGACGCCGTCGTCGAGATGCCCTTCGGCAGCTACCCGGGCAACATGCCTTACCTCTACTTCTCGGACGAGGAGCATCTGGCCCAGTGGATGAAGGTCGAGAAGGACCCGAAGGAGTTCGAGAAGTTCCTCGATCACTACATCTACGGTGTCTCCTGCTTCGAGGAGTACCTGGAGCGCTGCGGCGGCCTGAAGAAGTTGAAGGCCCTGCAGAAGCTCGAGAACCTGGTGGAAAAATGACGTTCGACGCTGACCGCAAAACCTGCTGAACGAAGGAGGTATACAGTGGCACCTTCATACAATACGATGGAAATGATGATCTGCGTGGCCTCGCGCTACCTGGAGGACGGCAAGACGGTCGCCGTCGGCACCGGCGCCCCATGTGCGGCCGCCATGCTGTCCCAGAAAACCCAATCGCCCAACCTCGTCATCCTCTTCGAGGCCGGGGGGATTTCGCCTCTGCTGCCCCAGATGCCGATTTCCGTGGGTGACTCCCGCACCTTTTTCCGCGCGGTCATGGCCGCCGGCATGACCGAGATGATGACCACCTGCAGCCGCGGCCTGGTGGATTACGCCTTTTTGGGCGGGGCCCAGATCGACAAGTTCGGCAACATCAACTCCACCGTCGTAGGCCCTCACCACAAGCCCAAGGTCCGGTTCCCGGGCAGCGGCGGCGCCAACGACTTCGCCTCGTTCTGCTGGCGCACCATGATCATGACGGTGCACAGCAAGTCGCGCTTCGTGGAGAAATGCGAATTTGTCACCTCCCCCGGGTTTCTCACCGGCGCAGGTGCACGCGAGGCCGCGGGGTTGCCGGAGGGCGGCCCGTACAAGATCGTCACGGATCTTGCCGTCATGGGCTTCGATGAGAAGACCAAGTCCATGATGATCGAGTCCCTGCACCCGGGGGTCGATCTGGACAAGGTCACGGCGGAGACAGGCTTCGAGCTGGTCATCCCGAAGCAGATCGGCAGCACGCCCCCGCCGACCGAGACCGAGTTGAAGATACTGCGGGAGGACGTGGATCCGCTGAAACTCGTGATCGGGCGGGGTTAAAAAACCGTTTTATAGCCCCATCTAAGGCCCGATGGCGGCGTTGTCTCGCGGCCCGAAATGCTCGCGTACTGGCGTGTACGCTCCGCTTTCGACCCGCAGGACGCCTTGCTCTCGGGCCTGATCTGAGGCTCTAAAACGGTTTTTATAGAGTTGAATAAGTAATGATCGGGAAGGGTCGGGTTCTGATCTGACCTGGCGATGTGATAGGGCCACAGGCTGGCCGCGAGTCGAGCCTCGAAGACCCTTTCCCGATCGCTTGCCCTTTCCTGGTGTCAAAACCAGGAAAGGGCATTTTTTTTGATGTGCAGACCGGCACGGGTTTAAAATTCAGTTTTTTCTCCCGCGGTCGGGCGTTTCTCTCGATACACGCGCTGCTGCAGGGATGTTTTCGATTGACCGGATGCGCTGCTGGATCGGTGGGTGGGAATAGCTCAAGGCGACATGTAGCGGGTGCGGCGAAAGGTTGGAGAGGTTGTCGGCGGAAAGTTTTTTCAGGGCGCTCACGAGGGCGTTCCCGTCGTTGGTCGTCTCGACGGCGAAGCGGTCCGCTTCCAGCTCGTGCGAACGTGAAACACGGTTCAGCAGCAAGCTCAGCAACAGATCGAAGGGTCGGAGCAGCAAGGAGAACAAAACCAGACCGGCGTACACCGAGGGCTGCTCCACAAAGAAGGTTTCAAAC
>JBFYWX010000088.1:0-3196 GCA_041310825.1 Desulfobacteraceae bacterium
GGCGTCCTGGAGATCGTGCAGCAGCACGATGCCCTTGTTGAGCCGTGAGATCTCGTGCTTCGGGTTCACGGCGATGGCCCGGTCGAAGGCCTTCACCGCCTCCTCCGGCCGGCCGGCCTTGCGCTGCATGACCCCCATGTCGGTCCACACGTCGGCGTTGTCGGGTTTGATCTCCAGGGCGTTGAGGTAGGCCTGGATGGACTTTTCGTGCTGGTCGGCGTCGAAATAGATATTGCCGAGATCGATCCAGGCAGCATCGTTGGCCGGCTCGGCGCGGGTTTTCTTTTCGAGCGCAGCGATTTCGCCTGAAAAATCCCGCTGCACCGCCGGGCTCCCGCCGGGCATCGTCGCGACACTCGGCCCGGATTTGGTGACGCCGAAAAACACCCCGCCGAAAAACCCGACCGCCAACGCCACGAGCGCGATCAGCAGCGAGGTCTCCTTGCGCATGTACTGTTTCAGGTTCGGTTGCTCCGCCGGGGGCATGCTCTTCCCTTTCATCGTGAAGGAATATGCTAACGCCGGATGATGTCCGTGGCAACCCCCTGCGCCTTCAACTCACGCTGCAGGCGCTCAGCCTCGGACTGGTTGAGATAAGCCCCGGCGAGCAGACCCACGGAACCCGAGGCCCGCGGCACCATGTAGGGGAAGTACCCGACCGCACTCACACGCGCCGCAGCATCGGCGGCCGCCGCTTCCGAGGGGTATTCGCCGATAAGGGCGGCAAAGGGGGTCCGCACCACGACGGCAGCGGGCATCCCGAGCGCTTTCTTGGCCTGGGCGGCTTCCTGCGCACTTCCGTAGGAGCCGCTCATGACCCGCCACCACTCCCCCTTGCCCTTCACCTCGGTCCGCACGACGTATGGGGCACCCCCCGCGCGGCGGAACTGGGGAAGCGAGGCCACCGCATTGGCCTTGTCGCGGCAGCTCGACAAGAGCAGGGAGAACGGGAGGGGCGGCTGGAGGGCGGCGGCCTTCGGGGCCGTTGCCGGTGGTGATGCGGGGGGTGCCACCGCCGGGGTTACGGGGAGGGCGGCCGGGGTCGGGGCAGCGGCCGCCGGCGCAGCCGGTTCAGGGGCGGCGGCCACCACGGGCGCCGGAGCTACGGCCACAGCGGCCGGCTCCGCCACCGGTGGCCGGGGCACTTCGGAGGCGATCGGAACCGGCGGCGGTGGGGTCGCGACCGCCGGGGGCAGGGTTTTGCGCACGATCCGGCTGCCGGCGTCGCCCGCAACGGCTTCGGCCGGCGGTGGCGGCACCGATTTCGGCGTGCCGACGGAAACCGGGGCCTTGGCCCCCGCGGCCCCGGGGAGACTCTTGCGGACCTCATTGCGCGTCGTCTGCATCAGGTTGCCGGCGTGCCACAGCAACCCGAGCACCAGCACAAGGAGGAGCCCCACGAGCGTGAACAGCCTTTTTTTTCTCCCGGAAGCCGTCGTCATGGCCCACACTCCCAGCCGAAATCAGAGTATACCACGCACCGCATGCCCGCTCGATCACGGGCAAAAGTTTACGCTCTCCTATACATGAGCGGCGCAATCCGGTCAAATCCAATGTGGCCTCGCTTTCTTTGACTTCAGGTCAACCGGACTTACGTTTTCCGGCATGTCAGCCATTGCGTATCGCCAACGGTTCCTCGCCGCTTGCATCCTCATGATCGCCGTCCTCGCAGGTGTCCCTGCCACCCGGGCCGCGACCGAACCGGTCGCGGCCCGCCATTGGCTCGAGGTCGAGGTGATTCTGCGGGAAAGCCGCCTGATCGCCCGGGACCGGGTGGAAACCACGGCCGGCAGGCACGGCGAGCTCGCCTTCTTCCTCTCCGAGCGCGCCGGAAACCTGCGGGTCGAGGTAAACGGGGCCCCGCGCGAATTCCGGCATTCCGAATCGATGCTCAGAATCCCGCTCCACGGAAGTGAGCGCGGCCGCCCGGTTCAGGTGGAGATCGGTTACGAGGCCGTCTTCGACGACCCGGTTCCGGCCACCCCGCTCAACACCGACAACCCCGGGTTCGGGGTCGCCGCCGCCATCACCAGCGAGGGGGTTTTCCTTTTAGGGGGCGCGGGCTGGTACCCGGATCTTGCCGACAGCCGTCCCGAATTTCATCTGACGGTCAAGGCGCCGCCGGGAATCATGGCGGTCACGGCCGGTCGCAGCCTGGGCCACGTCGAGCGCGACGGGGCCAGCTTCTCCGCGTGGCACGTCGACCACCCGGTGCGCGGCCTGGCGCTTTCCGCCGCCGCCTACCGTGTCCAGGAGCGCTGGCATGGAGAGATCGTCGTCGCCACCTACTTCCGCGCAGCGAACCAGGACCTCGCCCCCGCCTACCTGGAGGCGACGATCGGCTACCTCGCGCTCTACGAGAAGCTATTCGGGCCCTACCCGTTTCCGAAATTCGCCGTGGTCGAGAACTTCTTCCCGACCGGGTACGGGTTTCCTTCCTACACCCTCATCGGCGACAGGGTGCTGCGATTGCCCTTCATCATCGCCACCAGCCTGGGTCACGAAATCGCCCACTGCTGGTGGGGCAACGGGGTCTTCGTGGATTACACGGCGGGCAACTGGAGCGAGGGGTTGACCACCTATGTGGCCGATTACCTCTACCAGGAGCGCGCCTCGGCGGAGGAGGCCCGGAACGCCCGGCGGCAGATGATCCGCAACTACTCCACCCTGGTGCCGCCGGCCCGGGACTTCCCCCTGTCGGGCTTCACGAGCCGTACCGACCCCGTCACCAAGGCTGTGGGCTACGACAAGGGAGCGATGGTCTTCCACATGCTGCGGCGGGAGGTCGGGGAAGAGAGCTTCTGGGGTTGCTTGAGAGACATCTACCGGGATTACCTGTTTCGGCGCGCCTCGTGGGATGATATCCAGAAAAGTTTCGAAACGCGCGCCGGCCGGTCCCTGGAGTGGTTCTTCGAGCAATGGGTGCGGCGGGCGGGGGCCCCGCGTCTGAGACTGGAAGACGTCAGAGTAGATCCCGACGGCGACCGGTTCCGGATCGACGGCCGACTGACCCAGGAAAAGCCCTATTTCAGGGCGAGCTGGGAGGCGCTGGCGGAAAGCGGCGAAGAGGCCGCTACCCAGTCGCTCGAACTTGCGGGCGGCTCCGGCGACCTCGCGCTGACCACGGTCCAAAAACCGGCCGGCCTGCGCGTGGATCCGGAAGCTCACGTGCTGCGCCGGCTGGCCGCTTCCGAAA
>JBFYWX010000113.1:0-6373 GCA_041310825.1 Desulfobacteraceae bacterium
GAAGACGGCAAGCGCATTGCGCTGGAGGTCAAGAAGGGCGATCGGATCTTGTTTGGTAAATATTCCGGCACCGAGGTCAAGATCGAGGGTGATGAGTATCTCATCCTGCGCGAAGACGACGTGCTCGGCATCATCGACTAAGGAGGACGAAAACCATGGCTTCAAAAGTAATCAAATACAGCATGAAGGCCCGCGAATCGATGTTGAGCGGGGTCAGAACACTCGCCGATGCCGTCGTCGTGACCCTCGGCCCCAAAGGCCGCAACGTGGTCATCGACAAGAGCTGGGGCTCCCCCACGGTGACCAAAGACGGTGTCACCGTCGCCAAGGAAATCGAACTGGAGGACAGGTTCGAAAACATGGGCGCCCAGATGGTGAAAGAGGTGGCGAGCAAGACCAGCGACCAGGCCGGTGACGGCACCACCACCGCGACCGTGCTCGCGCGCTCCATCTACGAGGAAGGCCAGAAGCTGGTCGCGGCCGGGAACAATCCCATGGCGATCAAGCGCGGCATCGAGAAGGCCGTGGAGGCCATCGTCAAAGAGCTCAACGGCATGAGCAAGCCCACCAAGGACCAGCGGGAGATCGCCCAGGTGGGCACCATCTCGGCCAACAACGACGAGACCATCGGCAACATCATCGCCGAGGCCATGAACAAGGTCGGCAAGGAGGGCGTCATCACCGTCGAAGAGGCCAAGGGGATGGAGACCACGCTCGAGGTGGTCGAGGGGATGCAGTTTGACCGCGGTTACCTGTCCCCCTATTTCATCACCGACCCCGAGAAGATGGTCTGCTCGCTGGACAACCCCTACATTCTCATCAACGAAAAGAAGCTCAGCAACATGAAGGACCTGCTGCCGGTCCTGGAGAAAGTCGCCAAGATGGGCAAGCCGCTGGTCATCATCTCCGAGGACGTCGAAGGGGAGGCGCTGGCGACTCTGGTCGTGAACAAGCTGCGCGGCACCCTGCAGGTCGTGGCGGTCAAGGCGCCCGGTTTCGGCGACCGCCGCAAAGCCATGCTGGAGGATATCGCCATTCTGACCGGCGGGCAGGCGGTGTCCGAGGACCTCGGCATCAAGCTCGAGAACCTCACCATCCAGGATCTCGGCCGTGCCAAGCGGGTCACGGTCGACAAGGACAACACCACCATCGTCGACGGCGCCGGTTCGCGTCCGTCCCTGGAAGGACGGGTCAAGCAGATCCGGGCCCAGATCGAGGAGACCACCTCCGACTACGACCGCGAAAAACTCCAGGAGCGATTGGCCAAGCTGATCGGCGGAGTCGCGGTGATCAATGTGGGTGCGGCGACCGAGACCGAGATGAAGGAGAAGAAGGCGCGCGTCGAAGACGCCCTGAACGCCACCCGCGCGGCGGTGGAGGAAGGGGTTGTCCCCGGCGGCGGAGTGGCTCTGGTCCGCTGCCTCGAGGCGCTGGACAAACTGAAAGTGAAGGGCGAAATGAAGCTAGGGGTGCGCGTCGTCGCGCGAGCCATCGAGGAGCCTCTGCGGCAGATCGCCAACAACGCCGGCGTGGAAGGCTCGGTGGTGATCGAAAAAGTCAAGGCCGGCAAGGGGCCGTTCGGCTACAATGCCGATAAAAACGACTACGAGGACCTGCTGCAGGCCGGTGTGATCGACCCCACCAAGGTGGTGCGCCTGGCCCTTCAGAACGCCGCCTCCGTGGCCGGTCTGATGCTGACCACCGAGGCCATGGTGGCCGAAAAACCTGAAGAAAAGTCCGACCACCCGATGCCGGGCGGCGGCGGCATGGGTGGTATGGGCGGTATGGGGGGGGGCATGGGCGGTATGGGCGGCATGATGTAGGACATCGGACACCTCAACCACTCACCACCTAACTGGTTGGTTTGTTTAAGCCCCCGCGGCGCATGCAGCGCCCGGGGGCTTTTTGCAGCACCCCCCCGCCGCCTTGCCTTTTAGCCCTGTTTCGGATAAAATAATGACTTGAGACGGCATGATTTCAGTGGCACGGCGCAGTGGTCATGCCGTCAGGCATCCGTCCCGCGGGATGTCCACGGGAGGCATTTTTTCTATAATTACAAACCTTAAGTAAGCGGAGCATTCTATGCGTCGACAATCCACTTGGCGGCACCTTAGCTTGGCCGTGGCCCTCGGCAGCCTGACCCTCACCCTTTGCGGGTGGGCCGCCGCCGACACGGGGCGGGCGAAACTTGAAACCGGCTACTACTACACGGTCCAGAAGGGCGACACCCTCTGGGACATCTCCCGACGGTTTGCCGACAGCCCCTGGGTGTGGCCGGAGTTGTGGACGGAAAACGCCGACGGCATCGCCAACCCGCATCTGATCTACCCCGGGCAGAAAATCCGCATGACCCGCCGAACGGGCGCACCGACGCCGGCCCCGGCGGCCGCACCGGTCTGGGAGGACAAAGACCTCACCAAACATGTTTATTTTCACTTCTCCCTGGTGGACCGGGTGGGGTTCATCCGCAAGCCGCCGGTAGCCCCCAGCGCCGTGATCTTCGATGCCCGCGACAGGGAGCGAGAGCTGCTGGCGGAAGGGGACATCGTCTACCTCAAGCCCGAAGCCGGCACCGTCCTGGCCCCCGGCCAGCTGTTCACCGTCTATCGGACCTTGGACCCGATTCACGACACGGCCACTCGGGCCCGCATCGGCACCCAGCACCTCCTGCTCGGGGTGGTCAATATCCTCCAGAGCGAGAAGGACTATGCCATCGGCGAAGTGGTCCGCAGCTACCGCCGTTACATGAAAGTTTCGGATAAGCTGATGCCCTTCGTCCCCCGCTCGACCGAAATCCGCTATGAGCCGAGCACGGCCGGCATCGAGGGCGCCCTTTTCGAGGTGGAGGAACCCATCACCTTTTTCGGGCAGTTTCATATCGCCTTCATCGACCGGGGCCGGGCTCACGGGATCCGGGAGGGTCAGGTCTACAACATTTACCGCCGCGACGAAAAAGTGGTCGGCCCCAAAGGGGCTGAGCAGCTCATCTCGATTCCCGTGGATTACGGCGACCTGGTCGTCCTGCACGTGGAAGAGAACAACTCCACTGTAATGGTGACCGCCTCCCAGAAGGAATTTTACACCGGAACACGCATTCGCAGTCCCCTCTCGGCGCGCTGAGAAACCAACTTGACGCCGCACCCTGGTTCGCAGGGTGCGGCGTTGGCCGCTTTCTTCCACATTACAAACGTTCTCATTAACGGCCACAGGATTGTCGAGGCCCTCGCCCCCAATCCCTCCCGGCCTCCCTTTTTCAAAGGGAGGGGAAACCCCTCTTTAACAAAGAGGGGCCAGGGGAGATTTTGCGGACCATCTGAATTCGATTTCGGAATGTTCAAATGCTTACAGCGACACCGTCTCGGTTTTGCAAGGAGTTCCTGCAGGAAAGATGCCCGGCACTGGTCGAGTCGGATGAAACGGCCAATGCGGGCATCTTCAGTAAGACTGCTCGGCCGGGAGACCAAACTAAATAAGACGAGGGGCTCAGCTGACCGCAAGGCGGGATGCCGAGCGCACAGACCGAACCGGCGCAAGCCCTTAGGGGCCTGCGCCGGTTCCATTTTTCCCAGCAGGTAATGGCTACTTGGAGCGAACGGCGTCCACACCGCGTCGCAGAGACTTCCTGCTCTTTTCGACCGGGGCGTACGTCCGCTTCGGTTCAACCGGTTTTTCGATCTTCTGCACGACCAGGGCCGCCACGTAACCGTCCGGGTGCAGGAATCCCTCCACCATGACATACTGCCCGACACGGAAACCGGCAGCCGTCTCGGGTGTACCGTCCAGGCCGAGAAATTCGGTTTTAAATTGCTTATCGCCGATGGTCGCCTCGATCTCGCGGATTTCGCGCTCGGCCACGACGAGCGTGCCCCGTTCGCGGGTTATCTCCATAATCCGGGTCTGGACGAGAAAGGGTTCACATTCCTCCGGGTCGAGCGCCGTGAGGCGGCCGGCTCTCGCCGGGTGTTCGTTTCCGGGTGCGGCCGCCGCCGCATCCGCCGGCAGCCAGGCGGCCGACAGCACCGTGACGAAGGCCAACCATTTGAACATATTTTTAAATATCATAAATGCCCCCCCCATCGGGCTAGAATATCTGGTTCCAATAATAGCGGTACATGTCCTGGATGCCGATGACCGGGAGACTGACGATTCCGCCCTCGACCCCGATGAAAAGGCGCGCTCCGCCCCCCAGGATGGCGATGACCGGCGCCGAGGGAATGGCGGTGCCCACTGCCAGGGACCGGTCTTTCTTGCCGAGAGGGACGGTATTGCCGGAGTTGTCGATCTCGACTTCGGAACTGAAATCGTGCACGGCGGCTCCGGTTTTGTAGTGCACGGCATAGAGGCGGCCCACTCCGCGCACGGTCGAGGCCGCACAGGGATCGCTCGAGTTGATCGCGGAATCGTCCGATGGGGTGTAGGTGGTGAAATAGACCACCCCGCCGTAGACCCGCGGGGAGGAGACGACCTTCTCACCCGGGTTCTCGAGCTCGATGAACCACCCTTTCTGGGTTTCGAGCAGGTTCTTGGCCTCCTGCTGCTGCGTGGCCGTGCCGAGCTGGATCAGGTTGCCGGTCACATTCACCAGGTCCGATTCGGTCAGGGTGCCGGTCGCGCCCCAGTCGTTCTTCACGGCATAGAAGCGGTTGACCACCGTGCGCTCGTTCGGGTCCTCGCGATCGCCGGTACCGAAGAAGATATACTCGCCGTGAACGTCGGGCGGGTATTTCTCGGCCACGGCGTCCGGGGCGTACATGATCTTGCGCTGGGTACCGTCGGCCGAGGCGTTGAAGAGCTTCACAGCCGCCCAGTTGCCGTCGACGACACTTTTCACGATGGGCACCGCGCAGGGGGTGAAGGTCTGCAGCTGATCGTCCTTCAAAGCGAAGACCCTGCCATCCAGGTCGCCGAAGTAGACCCGGCTGACGATCCCGTCACCGTCGTGGTCGAAGCCCGACACGTCGACGACCGAGTGGGTCATCCCGAGCGCGGAATGGGTGGCCGGACTGAACTTCAGCCCGCTGATCAGGGCGCCGGTGGCCGCATTCACGCCGAACACCGCCCGGCCCTCGCTGTCCTGGGCGGCGGGTGTCGCCATGTCCTGATTGGTGTCATAACCGCCCCCGAACAGGAAGGCATCGGCCGTGCCGGCCGTGACGTTGACGCTGCAGCCGGTCGTCGTCACGGTGGCGCCTGTGGCGACGACCACCTTGTCCGGACGGCTCCAGGACTGGCCCAGCCGTTCGTAGTCGGTGGGCGAGGGCCCCAGGAACTCCCGGCCGAAGCTGTAGAGGTAGATCGGGGCGTTGAAGTCGCTGACATCGAGCGCCGTATAAGACTCACCGCCCCGGCGCGAGCCGATGACGAGAATCTTCTGGTTCGAGCTTCCGTAGTAGACGGCCGGGGAGCCGTCCACGAAATAATCATGGTCGGGGTCGCTCAACCGCTTCAACCGGTCGAGATGATCCGGCGGCACAAAGCTCCAGAGCTCATCGCCTGTGTCGTCGTCGATGCAGTGCAGGAGCCCGTCGTTGGCACCGACATAGATGACGGTCTCGTCGTCGGCGGTCGCCGGCAGGCCGTCCGGCCCTAAATAGGCCACCACCGCCGGCTCCGAGTGGATGATGTCCCCGAACCGGCCCTCGCGGACCGTGTCGAAAAGAGCCGTACGTTGTGCGGCGTCGATCCCGAGCACCCCCTCGGTGATGAGGCTGTTGGCCGCAACGAACGCATTGTCCGCGTGGGTCAGGCCTTTGTTGGCGGTCCCGGCATAGGTGTAGACTTTCCGGGTGCCGGCCCCCTCGATCAGGAGATCCAGCACCTCGGCCGCCCCGCCCTTCTCCACCGCCGGGCCGTCATAGCCGAGGGTGGTCCACCAGGACTGGGAATTGTCCTTGATCAGCCCATCGGGGGTGGTGGCCTCGTTGTTGAAAATGTCGTAGAGTGTGCCGCCGCTGTCCAGCCGGTAGCGCTTGATGTTGCCGATCCAGCGGCCGCTGTTCTGGGGCTTGAAGAAGCCGAGGTAGATCTTGTCCCCGGCATAGACCCGGTTCATGCGGCTGATGGGCACCACCGGGGCCACGTAACAGGCGTTCTTCTCGATGATGCTCGCCATGATCTGGGTGAAGGATTCCTTGAGCTCGGAGTAGTTCTCGGCCGTGAAATACTCCCCGCCCCCGGCGGCGGCGGTCTTGTATAGCAGAGTCTGCTGGGTCTTGAAGCCGATCGTGAAGGTGACGATGTTCTGCTTGTCGAAGGTCGTTCCGTCGCCCATCTCCGGGTTGCAGTCCTTCTCGTAGAGGTACTTCGCCACGTCCTCGAGGTAGCCCGAACCGTCACTCGGATAGTCCAGTTTGGCCGTGCTGTAGGCCGCGAT
>JBFYWX010000123.1:0-4011 GCA_041310825.1 Desulfobacteraceae bacterium
GTGCGCCGGGTTCATCTGATGGCCGTGTGCGGCACCGCCATGGGGGCCTTGGCCTGCATGCTCACGGACCTGGGCTGCGAGGTCACGGGCTCCGATCAGAAGGTCTACCCGCCCATGAGCGATTTTCTCGCCGGCCGCGGCATCCGGATCATGGACGGCTTCCGGCCCGAGAACCTCGGCCACTCCCCGGATCTCGTGGTGGTGGGAAACGCCGTCACCCGCGTAAACCCGGAGGCGGTCGCGCTCGAGCGCCTGGGTCTGCCGTTCTGCTCCATGCCCCAGGCCATCAACCGCTTTGTGGCGGCCGGCCGGCGGACCCTGATGGTCACGGGCACCCACGGCAAGACCACCACCGCGGCCCTCCTCGCCTGGATCCTGCACGCCGCCGGGTGCGAGCCCGCCTTCGTGATCGGCGGCATCCTGAAGAACTTCCAGAGCAACTACCGGCTGGGAAACGGCGGCTGGGTCGTCATCGAGGGCGACGAGTACGACACCGCCTTCTTCGACAAGGGCCCGAAGTTCCTGCACTACCGGCCGGCTGCCACGGTGCTCACGAGCGTCGAGTTCGACCACGCCGACATCTACCGGGACCTCGCGCACGTGCAGAGCGCCTTCCGGCGCCTGGTGGAGGGGCTGCCGCCGGATGGCCTGCTCATCGCCTGCGACGAGGACCCCCACATTTCCGAGGTGATCGCGGGTGCGGGGCTGACGGTCCGGCGCTACGGACGGCGCGAGGGGTCGCACTGGCGCCTGGGGTCGATCACGGTCGATCCCCCGTGGACCACGTTCGACGTGCTGCAGGCGGGCAGCCGGTTTGCGCGTTTCCGGACGCGCCTCATCGGCACCCATAATCTTCTCAACGCGCTTTCCGCCATCGCGGTCACCGACCACCTCGGCCTGCCGACGGCCGCGCTGGCCAACGCCCTGGAGACGTTCGAGGGGATCCGGCGGCGGCAGGAGATCCGCGGGGAAAAGCGGGGCATCGTCGTGATGGACGATTTCGCCCACCACCCCACGGCCGTGCGCGAGACGATCGCGGCGGTGAGGGCCGCCTTCCCCGGCCGCCGCATCATCGCCGTCTTCGAGCCGCGCACCAACTCGAGCATGCGCAAGGTGTTCCAGCCGGTCTACCCCGCCGCCTTCGAGGGCGCCGACAGGGTCTGTATCCGCCGGCCGCCGCGGCTCGACAAGATCCCCGAGGCCGAGCGCTTCTCCTCGGAGGAGCTGGTGGCCGAACTCAACCGCCGCGGCCAAGCGGCGGGCTTCTTCGCCGACACCGATCAGATCATTGACCATCTCGCGCAGACCGCCGCCCCCGGCGACGTGATCCTAATCATGTCCAACGGCGGCTTCGACAATATTCACGAACGGCTGCTTGCGAGCCTGTAGTCATGCAGGTGCGCATTCGTTTCCAGCCGGCACCCGGAACCCAACCGGAGCCATAGACGCACGCGACCCGAGAGACTCCCATGGAACTGACCATCCTGATGCCCTGCCTGAACGAGGCCGAAACTTTAGGGACCTGCATCGGCAAGGCGCTCGCGTTCTTACAGCGGACCGGGGTCGCCGGCGAGGTCCTGGTGGCCGACAACGGCAGCACCGACGGCTCCCGGTCGATTGCCGAAGAGATGGGGGCGCGGGTTGTGCACGTCACCGCGCGCGGCTACGGGGCGGCCCTGCGCGGCGGCATCGCGGCCGCACGCGGCCGCTACATCGTCATGGGCGATGCGGACGACAGCTATGACTTCGGTCGCCTCGATGCGTTCCTCACCGAGTTGCGCAACGGCGCCGACCTGGTCATGGGCAACCGCTTCAAAGGCGGCATCGCGGAAAGCGCCATGCCGTTTCTGCACCGCCGCCTCGGCAACCCGCTGCTCAGCTTCATCGGCCGGCTGCTCTTCGGTGTGGCCGTGCACGACTTTCACTGCGGCCTGCGCGGCTTCAACGCCGATGCGATCCGGGCGCTCGACCTGCGCACACCCGGCATGGAGTTCGCAAGCGAGCTGGTGGTGCGCTCCGCCCTGGAGGGGTTGAAAATCGTCGAGGTGCCGACGACACTGTCCAAGGACGGCCGCTCGCGGCCGCCGCACCTGCGCACCTGGCGGGACGGGTGGCGGCACCTGAAGTTTCTGCTGACCTACTCGCCGCGCTGGCTGTTCCTCTATCCCGGGCTCGCGTTCCTGGCGCTGGGCGGCCTGGTGGTGGTGCTGCTGTTTCCCGGGCCGTTCCAGGTGGGGCACATCGGCTTTGAAAACAAGACCTTCATCGTCGGCTGCCTGTGCCTTATCGTGGGGGTGCAGAGCATCACCTTCTCGCTGCTGGGGCGCCGCTACGCGTCGCGCCAGGGGTATCTGCCGCGGCACCGGCGCTACGGCGACCTGCTCGAGCGGCTGACCCTGGAGCGGCTCGCCCTGGCGGCACTCGCCTTTTTCGTGCTGGGATGCGGCGGGGTCGTCTGGTGCTTCCTGCAGTGGAGCGAGACCCTCTACGGCCCCTTTGAAAGCCCCATCGCCACCCGGCTGATGGTCTTTTCCGTGACACTCCTGGTTGCCGCCACCCAGACCTTCCTGGCCGCTTTTCTGGGTGCCGTCATGGAGGTCGGGAAGGAGATCGATGACCGATGATCGATCGTTTCTCGAACGGTACCCCCGGCGCAGGAGGGCGCGCGTTCGCCATGCCTTTAGAAAATGGCCAGCGGCTCCGGTGGGGCAAGCCGGAGTGGGTTCTCTCCGCCGTCATTTTCAGCCTGCTGCTGCTGCACCCCCTGCTGAACGGCTACCCATTCCTGTTTCCCGACTCCTGGGGCTATTTCGGCGCCTGCCCGGACGAGATGCGCAGCCCGGTGCTCGGCTGCGCAATGCGCCCCGCGGTCCTGCTGGGCGGCCTCTGGGGCTATGTCGCGGTCCAGTGCGCGGCCACCGCTATAGCGCTCGCCTTCTTGTCCGGGATTCTGCTTAAGCGACGTTACCCCCTGTCGTTATGCCTGGCGCTGCTCGCCTCCGGGGTCGGCATCTTTACCGGGTGGATCCTGGGGGATGCCTGGAGCCTCGTCGGTTTCGTCTGCCTTTTCGCGCTGGCATCCGGCCACGCTCCCCTCGGGATCGCCGTGCTCTTCACCTTTGCGTGTGCGACCCACTTCGGGAACTTCCCCGTCTATGCGACCACGGCGTTTCTCTTTTTGCCCTGGGTGAAGGCGAAGGCCAGGTTTGCCGCGAAAACAGGCCTGTGCCTCCTCGGCGCCGTGGTGCTCGTCATGGCGTTCAACCTGATCGGCGGGCTCATCCGGTTCAGCCCCGACAACGGCTATGTCTTCCTGGCCTCGCGAATTATGCACGACATGCCCGAGGTCATCGAAGACAAGTGCCGGGACGAGCCCGGGTTCGCGCTGTGCGCACGCAAAGCGGAGGTGCTCGAGTGGAGCCGCCCCGCGCACCAGTCGTTTTCCTGGCAGGCCATCTACCAGCTGGGTCTCTCCTGGGCGGAGCTCAATCGTCTGTCGCGGCAGGTCGTCATCTTCAGTGTGGCTGACGTCCCGCGGTTTTTCATTCCCCATGTGCGCGCCCTGGCCCGCAACACCTATGCGCTGGTTTCGTTTTACGAGCTTTCGGACGGGCTCGAAGCGTTTGCCAAGGGGTCCTTTGCCGTGGATGATCTGCAGGAGTGTTTCCCCGGCGACGTGGAACGCTATTTCAAGACCTGGCAGGCCAGCGGGGCGCTCCAGGGGTTTTTGAAAAAAATGGACCGGCCGCTGACCGCCCTGTTCTGGTGTTGCGCCCTTGTCTGCATGGCCTCCGTTGTCTTGCTCCGGCAACGCCACCGCAACGATGCGCTGCTTAAGTTCGCGCTGTTCGGCCTGCTGGCAGTGTGCGTCAGTGCCTTCTTCATGTCCAACCTGAGCGGCGTGTATGGCCGCTATCACACGCGCATCGGGTTCCTGGTGATCTTTCCCGGCCTCGCCCTCGCGTTCCGATGGGCGGGCGACCGGATCGAGCGCTTCGGTCTTGCGCGGAA
>JBFYWX010000126.1:0-3722 GCA_041310825.1 Desulfobacteraceae bacterium
GTCCCCGGCCCTGGGCTCCCAGTTCGCCAGGGACATGCAACGCATCGACGTCGGGGTGACGTTGAACAACGGCGAGTATTCCTACGAGTTCCGAACGTACCGGTTCACACGCGAGTAGCGAGGCCAAAGAAAACAGCAGAAGCAGGAACACGCTATCACCATGGCTTTCATGCATCTTTTATCATTCCACAACATTAAACCGGCAACCTCCCAGGGTTCGCAAATTCGCCATTGGAGCGCGAGACTCGTTACTCGTTGCTCGTTACTCGCCTCTAACAGGCTGTTGAAAAACGGCGCCTCAGGCCGTAATCCTGCGTTGCGTGGCTCTTGTAAATGCTCACATATGAGCCAATATGCTGCGCTTTCCAAATCGCCACGCGCCTTGGCTGACGGCCCCATGCTTGGTTTTCAACACCCTGCTAAAATCCATCGGCCGCAGGCCGATGGATTCACGCTCATGGAAATTCTGGTGGCCGTGTTTATCTTGGGGATCGTGATGACCACCGTCATGGCCTCGTTCAGCATGGTTTTCTCCACCACCGCGGCCATGGAAGAGGCCGGCGCCGTGTTCGAGATGGGGCAGAACTGCCTGAACCGCATCACGGCCGACCTCGAAAACATCGTCATCGCCGAGCGGCCGTTCTACAAGCCGCCCAAAACCGACGGTCCGCTTGATCCGTATCGCCTGCAGGGGACCGATGAAAGCATCGGTGGCACAAGATTTGCTAAATTAAGATTAACCAGTCGTGCGCACGTCCCGCTCGGAGGCAGCCCCCGCGGGGGGGTCGCCGAGATCGTCTACTACGTTCAGGCCAGGCCGGACGGGAGTTTCCAGTTGAAGCGCGCCGACCACCTCTACCCGTACCCGCGCTTTGAAGAACGGAGCAGCGACCCCGTACTGTGCGAAAACGTCAAATCGTTGGCATTCCTTTACTATGCCGAGGACGGGGCCGACTCCGAAACGTGGGATTCCGAGTCGGAGAAATTTGCCAACGCGACGCCGGCAATGGTGGCCGTACGACTGGAGATCGCGGCCGGCGACGATGTCTTTTTATTCCAGACGACGGTCAGGCTCCCGCTCGTCCGTAAAAAACAGGGCTGACCCATGCTTGACGACTTCGTAAAACGTCCAACTTTCCGCCTACGGCGGATTGCGCTTCATCATGTTTAAAAACGTGCTCCGCCCGCTGAAAAACCACCGCGGTGTCGCTTTGCTGGTCACCCTGTCGGTGATGACGGTGCTGGTGGCGGCATCGCTCGAGTACAACCGCCGGGCCCGTTTCGAATTGGTCTCCAGCGCGGCGGCCCGCGACCAGTTGACGATGACCGAGATGGCCAAGGCCGGGGTGCAGGTGGCCATGGCCATCCTCGCGAAGGACAAGGCCGAAAACGACACCGACACCCTGATGGACGACTGGGCGGACCCCGTAAAGATCGAGGAGGTGCTCCGGGACTTTCCCTTCGAGGACGGCCGGCTGTCGCTTGTCATCACCGATGAGCTGGGCAAGATCCAGGTCAACGCCCTGGTCAACTACCCGGACAGTCGCCAGTTCAACGAGGCCCAGCGGACCCTGTGGGAGCGGTTCCTGCAGCATTACGCGGATCGCAAGGAGCTCAAGCTGGACCTCAAGGACGACAGCGAGCCGGCCGCCATCATCAACTCGCTGAAAGACTGGCTGGACAGCGGCGACGACGACGCCATCACCGGGCTGAGCGGCGCGGAATCGAGCACCTACGAAGACCGCGAGCCGCCTTACCCGGCCCGCAACGGGCCGGTGCAAGACCTGGACGAGCTGCTGCTCGTCAAGGGCATCACGCCGGAGCTGTTCTACGGCCGTCCGGAGATTCCCGGAATCTCAAGCTATCTCACGGTGCATGGCGCAACCCCGGGTGAAGGCACGGGGGTCAACTTCCCCGGCCGCATCAACATCGCCACCGCCGAGCTTCCGGTGCTGTTCGCGCTGGTGCCGGCCGAAAACAACGACCTGGTGGAAACTCTGGACGAGCTTCGCCGCGACATGGTTGCCGGCAAGCAGACCGTCAACCTGAAAAGCCCGAACTGGTTCACCCAGGTACCCGGACTGGCGGGTCTCAAGCTCGACCCGAAGTTGATCACGGCCGCGAGCGACGTTTTCCGCGTGGAGTCGACGGCGACACTGCACGACGCCGACCTCACCATCACCGCTGTGGTACAGCGGGTGCAGGCCCCCAAAGCAGGCAAGTGGACCTGTCGGATCCTCAGCTGGCAGGTCAGCTGAGCCGCAGGCGGGACGTGACATCATGAGCAGAAAAGTACTCGGACTTGACATTCGCGCGGACAGCCTCTCTGCGGTGCTGGTCAAAGGCAGCCTGCGCGAAAGCCGCATTGCGGCCGCGCTCACCGTCCCCATAGATGCGACCGGGGGCGACCCGGGCGGGCTGCCGGCGGCGCTCGAGGCCGTGGCCGCCGCGATGGACCTGCAAAACGCGGATTGCGTCGTTTCCGTCCCGGCGGCCCTCTTCTCCTGCCGCAATGTGTTTGTCCCGTTCGGAAACTCCAAAAAAATCCGGATGGTGCTGCCCTACGAGCTCGAACCCCACCTGCCCTACCCGGCGGACGAGATGCTGGTCGACTTCGCCATTCTCGACGGCTCCGAAGACCGGGGCGAAACCGAAGTGCTGACCGTGGCGGTGGAACGGCAGCGGCTGGCCCCGATCCTGGCCGCCCTCGCCGCCGTCAAGATCGAGCCGGAACGGGTGACCCTGAGCGGCTTCGCCGCCGCCGCGTGGATCGGCCGCAACCTCGAGCCGGATCAGACCGCCCTCTGCCTGGACATTGGCGAGACGTCCGGGGCGTTGTTCGTTGTCGCCGGCGCCCGGGTCCGCCTGATCCGCACATTTCCGCTGCCGGCCGACCCGGCCGCGCGCGGCCGCGCCGTCCGCAGCCACATGCGCCTGACCATGGGCGCGCTCAATGAACTTTCCGCTGCGCCGAAACCGCCCGCGGCGATCTTCCTGACCGGAAGCGGAATCGCGGGCATGAACCTCGAGGTGCTGGCCGATGCCCTGCCGGTCGAGCTGAAGCCCGCCGATCTCACCCGGCTGCTCGGGGTCCCGCACGATGACGATGCCGGCGCCTGGGACCCCCTGCGGATGGACGGGGCACTCGCCCTGGTCCTGGCCGAGATCGAGGGCCTGGAGAGCCTGAATGTTTACCGGAGCCAGTTCCCGGGCCGCAAAATCATCGCGCGCCATCGGGAAAACCTTGTCCGAACCGGGGTCCTGACCGCCGCCGTGCTGATCCTGATGTTTGCGAGCGTGCTCATCCAGTCCACCCTGCTGAGCCGCCGCGTGGCGGACCTGGACCAGCAGATCGCTTCCGTCTTCCGGGAGGCCTTCCCGGACGCCAAGAAGGTCGCCGACCCCTACCAGCAGATGCAGATCAACCTGCAGGAGTTGAAGAAAAGCGCGGCACTCCCCGGCGAGGCGTTGTCCACGCTGCGCAGCATCGACATCCTCAAGAGCATCAGCGACAGCATCCCGGAGGAGATCCAGGTCGTGCTCGACCGCATGGTGATCGGGCCGGAAACCATCCTGATCTCCGGCACCACGGCCGCCTTCAACGCGGTGGATGAAATCAAAGGGCACCTGGAACGGATCGGCGAGTTCAAAAAAGTCACCATCAGCTCGGCCAACATGGACCGCACGGGCAAGGAAGTGAACTTTCAACTGAAAGTGGACCT
>JBFYWX010000153.1:0-4801 GCA_041310825.1 Desulfobacteraceae bacterium
GCCGGCACGCGCATAATGAAACTGATGGGAGGCCCGGTTGAGAATTCCAAATAAAACGGTGACAAACATCTCCTTGTCGTTCATGTCCATGAGATGCCGGCTGACGCTCCGAAGCACTCTCCTGGGAGACCTGCCCGGATGGGCTTCAGCCCGCAACAAGCTTCGAACCATGGCCATGAACAGGGCGGCCGGGATGCCCTTGTCGGCGACATCGCCCACCGCTATTCCGATCAAACCCTCCCCCAAGGGGATAAAATCGAAGAAATCGCCTCCCACGGATTTGGCCGGGATCATGCGCGCGCTGAAGTCGAACCCTTCACACGTTGGTATTGATCGCGGCAGCATGCTTTGTTGAATTTCACTGGCCAAAGCGAGCTCATGTTCCAACTTGGCGAGGCGCTCAATCTGACCTACCTGTTCGGCAACCCGTGTCTCGAGCGCTTCATTCCACTCCGAAAGCTCCTTGGCCTGTTCCTCCACCTTCCGGTTCTTCGCATGGATCTCGTTGAAAAGCTTTACGTTTGCGATCGCAATCGCAGCCTGATCCGCAAAGGTCTTGAGCAATGCAATCTGGTTCTCTGTCAGCGGCAGTATGTCCAGCCTGCGGATGAGGATGGCGCCGATGGCAACCCCCTCTCTCAGCAAGGGAGTGGCGAACACGGTTCTATGGCCGTACTGCTTCGCATAGGCCGCACCTTGCGGGAAGTCGGCCTCTGCCGCCTGAAGGTCATCGACATGGACGCAGGCCCCATCGGCTATGGTCCGTCCGACAACGAAATCGCGGCTGATCCGGAAAGAATACCCTATCGGCCAAATCCGGTACTCTCCGTGCTTCGCTACGAGTCTGATCCGGTCGCCTTCGACTTGAAAGATTTCAACGTTGGCCACATCGCACAATCGTGCGGCGGTTTCGGCCAGGGTATCCAGCACCGATTGGACATCGGTCGGGGAGTCGGAAATCGCTCGCAGGATCTCGCTTACGGCCTCTTTTTGCTGTAAGGCTTCGAAAAGCTCCCGTGCTTTCCGCTCGCTCTCGACTCCACTAAAACACTGGACGATCTGCGAGGTCAGCATTGCCCTCACCATCCCCAAAACATTTCCCCATTGATTCGAAAAGAGTATCGGAATCAGTATCGGCGTCTTTTCCTTCCTCCACGACGCCCATGGCTGATAGCCGAGCCGCAAAGTTGATGCGGCCCGGGTGGAATGGTCCTCAGAGGCCTGCCGGAACAATACCCTCCGGCACACGGCCTACGAAAACCAGTCCAGGTAGCCTCTGCGCAAGAACGAACGCATCGCTATGGTTGCACTGAAGCTGTGGCCTCCGCTCAATTTATATCATGCAGCTATGCATTCCCGCGCTGTATGTCAATGTGACCACCTGTGTTCGTATTCTGAGGAAACAATTAGTCGATTCGGCCCGGAACGCGCAGACGGTTTGCAACCAGGTTGAATCTGTTTCGTCGTTTCTAAACCTTGCACCTTCGATCAAGTCATTGTAGAGTCGCGGCCACAATCGCTTGAGACGACCTATCCGATCCTTCGCGACAGCTTTAGAGGACAACGCCCAACATGCCTTACTCTCATCTCTTTCAGCCCATTCAGATCGGACGCCTTGAATCCAAGAACCGGCTCCTCATGTCCGCCATGAGCATCCATTTCGGAGTGGATGAAAAGGGCTATGTAACGGAGCAGATGATTCGATACATGGTGGCGCGGGCCGAAGGCGGGGTGGGCATGATGCTGGTGGGCGGCGGCGGCGTTCATCCCACCGGGGTGGAGTTGCCGCATCTGCCGGCCATGTGGGAAGATGACTGCATCCCCGGGTTGAAAAAGCTGGCGGCGGCGGTCAAGCCGCATGACGTCCGTATCGGCATGCAGCTGATGCACGGCGGGCGGCAGTCTTACCATGACCAAAAGGTCGCCCCTTCAGCCATTCCCGCCCCTGCGCTCGCCAAGGGGACCCCGCGCGCGTTGAGGCCTGAGGAGATCCCCGTCATGATTGCCTCTTTCGGGGACGCCGCGCGCCGCTGCCGGGAGGCCGACTTGGACTTCATCGAGGTCCACGGGGCCCACGGCTACCTCATCAGCCAGTTCCTGGCCCCCAACTCCAATCAGCGCACCGACGGCTACGGCGGGAGCTTCGAAAACCGGACCCGCTTCATGCTGGAGGTCCTCAGGGACATCCGCCGCAAATGCGGCCCGGAGTTCACCGTGGGTATCCGCATGAACGGCGAGGACTACATCGAGGGCGGCTGGGGGTTGGAGGAGGCTCTCCGACTGGCGCCGCTCCTGGAGCAAAACGGCGCCGATTACCTGCATGTGTCCGCCGGGGTCTACGGCAGCAAACAGTTGACGATCCCCTCCATGTACGTGGAGCATGGGTGCTTCGTCCACCTGGCGGAAGCGGTGAAAAGACAGGTTTCGATCCCGGTCGTGGCCGTGGGCCGCATCAAGCGCCCGGAGATGGCCGAGGCGATCCTCCGGGAAAACAGGGCGGACATGATCGCCCTGGGGCGCTCGCTCTTGGCCGACCCGCAATGGCCCGACAAAGTGCGAAACGGTGCCGTTCGATCCATCCGCCCGTGCATCGGCTGCTGCCTGGGATGCATCCATGCCGTGTTTCAGCTGGAGCCGGGCGGCTGCGTCGTCAACCCGGACGTAGGCCGGGAGTACCTGCTCCCGCGCGGCATCGAGCCGGCCCCCGCCGCCCGGAAGTGTCTGGTGGTCGGAGCCGGGCCGGCCGGGCTGGCGGCCGCCCGCATGCTGGCCCTGCGCGGCCACGCGGTCACGGTCTGCGACCAGCAGGGTGAAACCGGCGGCGCCTTGCGGCTGGCCGCGAAGCCCCCCGGCCGTTCCGAGTTGATGGATATCCTGAACTATTTCGTGGACGCGCTGGCCGGCCTGAAGGTCGATGTCCGCTTGAACCAGGCGGTCACCGCGGAGTTGCTGCGCGAGCTTTCTCCGGAGGAGGTCATTCTGGCGACCGGCAGCCTTCCCGACACGCCCATGATCAAAGGCCTCTATCAGACGCAAATGCAGGTCTGCACGGTGACGGAGCTCTTGGCCGGAACGCATGGGGTGGGGTCGCGGGTCCTCGTGTGGGGGGGCAACCAGGCCGCCCTCGTGCTGGCGGATGATCTGGCTTCAAAGGGCAAACGCGTCACGGTGCTCAACCGCAAAGGGCATTTCGCCGAAGACATGTCCAGCAACGATCGCTTCTACCTGCGCGAACGCCTGAAACGCGGTGGTGTCGAGCTCTACAAGAACGTGCACGTCAGCTCTTTTCTCAACGACGGGGTGGAGCTCCACGCGGGGGAGCAGAGAATAGAGCTTCGGGGTTTCGAAAGCGTGGTTCTCGCCGACACCTTCGTCAGCCTGCGCGAGGCCGCCAACCTAATGAAACGGCACAAGGTGGGTGTGCATTTCATCGGGGATGCCAAACACCCCCGCCATCTGATGTATGCCATCAGCGAAGGCGAGGAACTTGGGCGCACGCTCTAACCTATCCCCGCTACGAGTGCACGTATTGATTGAATAACGCGAGGTTTTCCTTGAGCAGGTTGGCAATCGATAGAACGAACCGCCGTCGTCAGACTATTTCAGGAAGACAATCAGCGATTCAAGACTTTCACCGCCATGTCAGATAAGGTCCTTCAGCATGACAATCGAGCATAGCTCGAAGCCTTGCGATTTAAAAAACCCGTGTGCGTTTTCGTTGTTTTTGCCACTCTCCAAAAAGATCCGGTTGATCCCGGCCTTTTTCATCTCCGCCTCCAGCCAGGAGAACACCGCGCGGCCGATCCCCTGCCCCCGGCAGCCGCTCTTGACGACAAAATCGGACAGGACCGAGAAGCGCAGACCTTTCACCGTCTGAATCCTTACAATCAGCAGGGCTGAAATCTCTCCCGCGGCACTTGCAACCGCCACGTTGCATTCGCCGTCCCCCAAACTTCCAGGCTCCACGTAGGAATCGAATTCATCCCGTAGAATTTTAGACAAAGCGGGGCTCCATGTAGAGGGGTCTATCGCTCGCCCGGTCTGAATCTCCCCGTGCGAAATATAGGATGGATCGACGTTCTCGATAAAAAAAGAAACCAGCGCGGGGACCCGTTCTTTATTTTGGCACCATTCGATCTTCATTCAGGCCCTCGGCCTCTCAGCCTGACGCCGTCAAGCAATGCGCGTTCTATTATAGGTCTCATAATTGTCAGGACTTTGCCTGAAAATCCCCCCTAACATCCCTTTGCCAAAGGGACAAATCCCTCCCGACCTCCCTTTTTCAAAGGGAGGGGAAACCCCTCTTTAGCAAAGAGGGGCCAGGGGATATTTTACGAACCATGTCAATTCAATTTCGAGACGGTTAATATTGATGGACTCGTAAAAAGTCCTTGATCCAGACGACTTTGCAGAAAGCCCAAGGTCAAGGCGCGCGAATTCCGTGTCGCGAGGCGTACTTCAAGTACGCCGCAGCGACCACGGGATGACGCGCAACGCAGAGATTGGGTTTTTTACGAAGTCGTCACCCTTTGCGCAGCTTGCGCACATCCCCCACCCGCAGGGTCACGTTTTTCGCATCGAAATACTCGAAGAGCGGAATCAGAAACTTGCGCGAGGCCCCGCCGGCCATCTCTTTGAACTGGGTCGGGTTGATCTCGCCGTTCTGCTCGAGGAATTTGACCAGGCGCTCCTTGAGGCCCTGGATGGCCTCGGCGTTAAAGTAGAGGTCGTCCTTCGTGCGGATGATGAGCCCCTCCTCGATCAGAAGCAGGAGCACATCTTTGGCCTGGCCCGGGTCGGC
>JBFYWX010000156.1:0-16033 GCA_041310825.1 Desulfobacteraceae bacterium
GCGAGGTGGTTGGGCCGGGTGGTGTCGGTGTACATCCCCGGCCGCCGCTTCACGGGCTCAAGCCCCCTCAGGACCTCGAGGTCGGCGGCGTTGTATCCATTCGTACCGTTGCGCATTTAGCCTGCCTTGCTCAATATGTGGACGCGAAAGATAGGGCGAACTCTGCTAATAGTGCTATAATGTACCAGCAATCGGCCCAAAACACCAGATTCAAGTGACCCCTGCATGAGCCCCGACTCCGCCGCCTCCCCTTTTGCGGTTCGCAACGTGAACCTTTTCATCTGGTTCCGGCTTTTTTTCAATGCACGCTTCTATTACCCGGTCTTCACCGTGCTCTTCCTCGATTTCGGTTTGAGCCTGGAGCAATTCGCCCTGCTGAACGCCGCCTGGGCGGCGGCCATCGTGGTCCTCGAGGTTCCCTCGGGGGCCCTGGCCGACGCTCTGGGCCGCAGGAACCTCCTGGTGCTGGCCGGGGCGTTGATGGTGGTGGAGATGGGGCTCCTCGCATTCGTGCCGCAGGGGGACCCGGAGCTCCTGTTCGCCGTCTTCCTTTTGAACCGCATTCTAAGCGGCGCCGCGGAGGCATCCGCCAGCGGGGCCGACGAGGCCCTGGCCTACGATTCGCTGACCCAGGCGGGAATGAGCAGCGCCTGGGGCCGGGTGCTGGAGCGGCAGATCAAGGTTCAATCAACCGGGTACATCGTAGCCATGAGCCTGGGGGCCGCGGTTTACGACCCGAATCTGGTCGGCAAGGTTCTCGCCTGGGCGGGGCTGCCCTTTTCGGTCAACGCCGCCACGACCTTGCGCTTTCCGGTCTACCTGACCCTGGGAATGGCGGTCATGACGCTTGTAACCGCCCTGCGCATGCGCGAAGTGGAGATGGAGGAGGCCGAGTGCTCCGGTGCAAGAGGGGAGGGCGGCGGCCGGGCGGCGGCGCAGGCGTTCGCCTTGATCAGCCGGTCCGGTCTCTGGATCCTGAAAAGCCCGGTGGTGTTGACGATCATCCTGACCGGCCTCGTGTTCGACGGTTGCATCCGCATGGCGGTGACCCTGGTCAGCCAGTACTACCGGCTCATCCACCTGCCGGATGCCGCCTTCGGTCTGCTCGGCTCGGCCATGGCCGCGATCGGCTTATTCGTCCCGGCTCTGGCACGGCGGCTGGTTGAAACCCGCTCCCCCGGATTCAACCTGGGACTCCTCGCCCTCATAACGTTCACCGGACTCCTCGGCATGAGTTTTTTCGTGCCCTTCTTGGGAATTCTCCCGGTGATGATGCTCTCGGGTGCCATGGTGCTGCTTCGGTTTTCCCAGAGCCACTATCTCAACCGCGAGACCCCCTCCTCCCAGCGGGCCACCGTGCTGAGCTTCAAAGGCCTCACGCTTAATCTGGCCTACGGCCTGATCGGGATCCTCTACTCGCTCCTGGTGAGCGGTTTGCGGGCGACACCCGCCGGGATGGACCCGGGTGTTGCGGCTGATCAACTGGAGAAGTCGGTATTTGTCGCCGCCATGGGGTGGTTCCCCTGGTATTTCGCAGTCCTGGTGGTCGCCCTGACACTCTTCGCCCGCCGGAAGCTGCGCGGCTCGGCCTGGCCGGGAAAACCCGGCTGAAAAGCACGCTAGCCTCTATTCCCAGTTTTCCGAATCGTACACGTACTCGTGCGCGTTCACGTACACGGTTTCCTCTTCCTTAGATTCCTTCTTCGTGGACGTGAACGTGAAGGTGTACCGCTTCGCTGTGAACGTGTACGATTCCATTCCCGATGGATGGACGCGAACTACCGCGCGGCCTCCAGGTTCAGCACCGCCGTGGGCGGAGTCGCTTTCTCCTTCTCCATGGCGGCCGGCGGAATCAGCCCGACGCGCTCGGCCGGGACCCCGCCCGGCCCGCTCAGCTCGACGGCAACCGCCTGGGCGCGGGCCTCGGCCAAGCCGGCCAGCTCGGATTCCCCGATCGTTTCGGCTGCCACCAGCCGGGCGAAGAGAAGCTTCGCCAAACGGCCGGGGTCCTCCGCCGCCGGGGCGGCCGCTTCACGGGCCTTTTCCTCCTCTGCCGCCAGGTCCGCTTTCACAGTTTTTAGCGTGTCGGCGCCGAAGCGCTCGGTGAACATGGTCTCGAGCGCCTTCCCAGTGTCCGGGCTGCTGAAGTCCACCGGGCCGGGGTCCTCCCCCGGGGCCAGTCGAACGCCTTGGCGTTCGGCCAGGGCCTTACGCAGGTGCGCGCTCTGAAGCTCCACGAGGTCGGCCTGCGGGTGGTAACGACCCTGAACGGTCAGCCTGAGCTGCGGCCGTTTCTGCAGAGCCCCGGCGAGCGTGGCCAGTTTCTCCTTTTCGGGCGGCGGCACATCGCTCCGGCCGGGCTCGAAGGCGATGGAATTGAGCTCCTCCTCCCCGCCGCCGGGCATAAGCGCCCCGAGGGCCCGGAAGGGGCTCGTCACGATCTTGGTGAGCAGATTGCCGAGGGCTTTCCAAATCAGCGCACCGAAGCTGAACTCGGGGGAGTCCATGTTGCCGCTGACCGGCAGCCCCAGGTCGATCACTCCTTTCGAGTCTTCCAGAAGCGCAACGGCAAAATCGAGCGGGAGGTCGACCGCCTCCGGGCTCGGCACTTTCGCTCCCAGTTTCAAACGCTCTACCACGATGCGATTGTCGCCGGTGAGCCGGCTCTTGTCGATCTTGTATTTCAGGTCGACCGAAAGCTTGCCGGAGTCGATCTTGCGGCCGGCGAACTTGCCCGAGTAGGGTGTGAGGCTGGACATCTCGACGTTGCGAAACGTAAGGCTGATATCGGTGAAGGCCTTCGGGTCCGAGGTGTTCAGCTCCCCGCCGACCCGGGCGGTGCCGTAGGCGTCCACCCGGCCGTCGAGCTTCACCTGAGCGCGGGCGTCCCGGACGGTGGAGACCCCGGCCACGTTGCCCTTGAGCTCGTGGATCTTGGTGCCGAAGGGGGTGATCAGGCTCAAATCGGCAAAGTCGACCCGCCCGTCGCTCACCAGCACGCTGCGGACATGCACGGGAAAGGGTTCACCGGCTCCGGCCGCAGCGGTATTTTTCGGCTCCGGATCGGGCTTGATCACATTGGCCAGATTGAGGGAGCCGTTCTTCTCGATGATGAACTTGCCCGCAGGCTGGACCACCCGGAGGTCGCCGATCTCGAGCCTGTTGGGGGAAAGCTGCAGCGTGAGCTGGTCGGTCTGGACCGATTTCCACCCGACCAGGGTATCGCTGGCGCCGGGTTCGATGACGCGCAGGTTTTCGACCCGGACCCCTCCCTTGAAGAGGGTTTCAGCCCCCGCGGCCTTGACGCCGTGGCGCAAGGTCCCGCGCGTGGAGAAAGCCCCCGCGGTCAGGATTACATCGGCCGCCTGGGCGATGTAGGGCTGGAAGGTATTCAGGTTGAGCTCCCCCACCTGGACCTCGGATTCGAGCACGACGGCTGAGGGATCAAAAGCGCCGGTCGCCTTGATCTTTCCGCCCTGGCGAACGTTCAGCCCGGCGTCAAACGTCATAGGAGATTTCCCGTCCACGTTGGTCAGGGTGAGGCCGATCTCTTCCAGGTTGAGGATCGGCCCCTCGGGCCGCACGGAAAGATCCGAAAAAACGGCTCCCAGGCCCGCCACGGAGACGCTCTTCACCAAAAACCGGAAGGGGTGGCTTTCAGCGGCCGCCTCATCGGCTTCACGGGCAATGGCCCCTTTTTCCGGGGGAGCGGCGAGGAGGGCGAGGTTGATCGAGCCGTCGGCCTGCCGGACCAGATCGATCCCTCCGCCCGCGACGGCAAGCTTCTCCAACGTGAACAGATTGGGAGTGAGCTCATAGGCCCCCCCTTCGAGCGCGATCCGGTCGATCCGGATTTCAGGCTCGGCCGTGCCGGTAAGCCCTACCCGGACGCCGGAGAGGCCGACGGCGATACCGTCCACCTTGACCTCGGGCTCGCCGCCGCCCGCTTCGACCGCGGCCTTCAACCCCACGTTGATGACGCCGACGCCGACCTCAAGCCCCGGCGGGCGGCTCCGGTCCCGGTAGTCCAGCGCCAAACCGGCCACGTCGAGGGCCGCCAGGTTGAGCTTTAAGGGCTTGGCGGCGGCACCTTCGCCCGCCGACGGCGTCGGGGCGCCGGGTGGTGGCGCGCCGGGGGCCTTGAGGATACGATTCAGGTTGAGCTCCCGGTTTTCGGCCACCTGGAGCCGCATCCGGCCGCCGGCCACCTTCACTTGGTCGATCTCGGCCGTACGGCGGCCGAGATCGAAGCTCGCACCCTGGATCCGGGTATCGGGCAGCTCCAGAAACGCCGCCTCGGATCCGGCCAGCTTGAGGACCAGGCCGGCCAGGGTCACGGAGAGCTTGGCGATGGCCACCTGGGGCACGGCTTGGCCCAGGTCCACCTTGTAATCGGCGCTGAGGCTCAGTTTGCCGGCCGGCGGATCGAGGTTGAGCTGATCCCGCCCGAACTTCCAGAGGGTGGCGGCCGGGATCTCCTGGATGGCCAAAGTTCCGTGGGTCACAAAGGGGTTCAAGCTGAGGCGGCCGACCCACCGCAGCGTCCCCCCTCCGCCCAGGACCGCCGTGATGGTTGTGGGCCCTTCCTGGCCGGGCAGCGTAGTCAGGTTTTCGATGGTGAGTGCCAGCGGAGTGAGGCTGACGGCCGCCGGCTCGGACTGCCGCCGGTCCGTGAAATCGACCCGCCCCTGGTCGATCGCGATCTGCTCGACGATCAGCCGCGGCGGCGGGCCCTCCTTCTCCTCCGCCGGGGGCGGCGTTGCCTCCGCCGGCACCAGCTGAGCGAGATTGAGGGCGCCGTCCGGGGCGATGGCCGCATTCACCTCGGGCGCCTCCATCAGGATTTGCCGGAAGGTCCAGGCCCAGTTGTAAAGGCTTTTTAATTCGAAATCGATGAAGAGCCGCTTGAAACCGGCAATGGGCTTTCCGCCCGGCTCCTCCAGGCGGAAATCGTTCGCCTCGAAGGTGAAAACGTACGGGTTGAAGCGCACCTCCCCGATCGCGGCCTGTTTCTTGAGCTCCTCCTGCGCAATCGCGGGCACGTAATGCCGCACCAGGAAAGGGACCAGGAAAAAACCGGCAAGGGTGTAAAAAAGAACGGCCGCAACGGCGATAATGAATATCTTGCTTCGCAGGATGCGCTTCAGACGGTTCATAATGAGGTCCCCTGATGGTAGAATGATGCCAGGCGGAAGCTGTTTGTTGGCGGCTGAACAGTAAGTATCTCTCTGCGCTTTTCAACAAGCACGCCGGCCGGGCCGCTGTCGGTCGAGGATAGGAGGCTATGAGGCGGCTGGCCTCCCAGCCTCCTAGCTTCCTAGCCCCCTAGCCTCCTAGCCTCCCAGCTTTTAACCCCCTGCAATCTCCCGTTCCACGGCCGCGATCCCCTCTTCCAGGATCGCGAGCATCTCCTCGATCCCGCTCGCCGTGATGACGAGGGGCGGTCCCAGAAGGAGGTGATCGCCCGCCGTCCCGTCGACGGTCCCGTGGCCGGGGAACACGATCAGTCCTCTTGCCATGCAGGCATCCATGACCCGCTCGGCCACCTTGAGTTCAACCGGGAAGGGAGCGCGCGTTTCCGGGTCGCGCACGAACTCGACCCCGGCCATCAGCCCCAGGCCTCTCACATCCCCAACCGAGGGCCGGCGGCTCTTGATGCGGTTCAGGCCCTGGATTAGGCGCTCCCCCTGCTCCCGCGCGTTCTCGACCAGCCGGTGGTGAACCAGGTAATCCAGGACCGCCCCCGCCACGCGGCTGCCCAGCAGATGCCCGCAGCAGGTGTGCACCCCTTCGAAGGACGCCCCCTGTGCCTGCATGGCAGCCACAATTTTTTCCGACAAGAGGCTCGCCCCCATCGGGAAATAGCCGCTGCCCATGCCCTTGCCGGTGGCGATCAGGTCCGGTGCGACCGACCAGTGGTCGATCGCAAAATTGGCACCGGTGCGCCCCAGCCCGCACATCACCTCGTCCGCGATGAACAAGACCTCGTACCGGTCGCAGATCTCACGCACCCGCTCGAAGTACCCAGGCGGCGCCGGCACCCCGCCCAGGGCGGCCCCCACCACCGGCTCGGCGATGAAGGCCGATACGTTTTCCGGACCTTCCTGGAGGATAGCGCTCTCCAGGGCCCGCGCGCACTTCAGGTCGCAGGCGGGATAGGTTTTTTCAAAGTAGCAGCGGTAGCAGAAGGCCGGGGGGATGTGGCGCGCATCCCGCAGGATCGGTGTGTGTTTGCGCCGCCGGCTGGTATAGCCCGAGCAGGCGAGGGCACCCAGGGTGTTCCCATGGTAGGACTGCCAGCGGCTGATCGTAAGATGCTTCGATGGCCGGCCGCGCGCCACCTGGTACTGGCGGCCGAACTTGATCGAATTCTCGACGGCCTCCGAGCCCGAGCTGACCCCGAAGACCTGGGCAAACCCGGGCGGAGCGAGGCCGATCAGGCGCGCTGCCATCTCCTCGTAGGCCTGGGTGCGGGAGCAGTGGAAGGGATTGCAAGCGAGCTCCGCCGCCTGGGATGACATCACCGCGGCGATCTCCTTGACCCCGTGGCCGATGTTGCACACGAGCGAGGAGCCGCTCGATCCGTCGATGTAGCGCCGGCCCTCGGCGTCGAAAAGATAGATACCCTCCCCCCGCACCATGCGGGGGTTTGTCGCCGTGAGGTTCCGCAGCAATGCGTGTGTCATGCACTCCTCCTTCGCGATTCGCCGGAATCGGCACCCGGAAAAGGTCCTTCACTATCGCTTAATATATGATTATTAGAAGCATCTCAAATTTGATGGACTCGTAAAAAGTCCTTTACCCAGACGACTTTGTAAAAAGCCCAAGATCAAGGCGCGCGAATCCCGTGTCGCGAGGCGTACTTGCAGTACGCCGCAGCGACCACGGAATGAAGCGCAACGCAGAGATTGGGTTTTTTACGAAGTCGTCAATATTTTCGGATATCCTGTCGGAACCCGATCCGGGTATACCTTAATGTGGATTCCATGACCCGGTCAAGATTGTTTTCGCCGCCACGCCCTACCGGCGCTTTTTCCCCTCTCCCCGCTTTCTAACCTTTTTGTCATTCAGCGGCCATGCTGCGGTCAGCTGACCGAATTATCATTCGTCTACATCAACGCCGGAATCCGGCGCAACTCTCACAAGGAGACAGACAATGGAACGGAAGTTCAAGTTCAGTCGGTACGTGACGGCCCTGGTCATGGCGGGGCTCATGCTGGCCGCCGGCCTGCAGATGGTGGGGGCGTCGAAACCCCCGACTGCGGCTCGCATGATCCCGGAAAACTTCAGCGCCCTGGCGGAAACCTCCAGCACGGCGGTGGTCAACATCCGGGTGGAGAAGTCCGCGGAAGGGGCGGCGGCGGCCATGCCGTTCGGCAACCTGCCCTTCGGCGACGAACGCTTCAGGGAGTATTTCGGGCGTGGGCCGGAATCCCAACCGCGCCGGCAGGCCGGCCTCGGGACCGGGTTCATCATCGAGAAGGACGGGCACATCATCACCAACAACCACGTGGTCGAGAACGCCGACAAGATCACGGTCGTGCTCAAAGACGAGCGTGAGTTCGATGCCGAGATCATCGGCCGCGATCCGCAGACCGACCTGGCCCTCATCAAGGTGAATGCCAAGGACGAGCTGCCGACCGTGCCGCTGGGAAGCTCGGCTGAGCTGAACGTAGGCGAGTGGGTGGTCGCCATCGGCAACCCCTTCGGCCTGGAGAACACGGTCACGGCCGGGATCGTCAGTGCCAAGGGCCGCGTCATCGGCTCCGGCCCCTATGACGACTTCATCCAGACCGACGCCTCGATCAACCCCGGCAACAGCGGCGGCCCGCTCCTGAACCTGAACGGTGAGGTGATCGGCGTCAACACAGCCATCCTGGCCCAGGGCCACGGCATCGGGTTCGCCATCCCGATCGACATGGCCAAAACCATCGTCGCCCAGCTCAAGGAGAACGGGGAGGTCACCCGCGGATGGCTGGGGGTCTCCGTGCAGGATCTCAAGGGCGATCTGGCCCAGTACTACGGAGTCGAAGACAAGGGCGGGGTGTTGGTCGCCGAGGTGGTCGCCGGAAATCCGGCGGACAAGGCGGGCATCAAGCCCAAGGACATCATCCTCAAGGTCAACGGCGAAAAAGTCTCCAGCAGCCGGGAGCTCACCGCCAAAACCGCCGGCCTTGCCGTCGGCGACAGCGCCCGGATCACCGTCCTGCGCGGGGAGCAGGAGCTGACCCTGCCGGTCACGGTCGGCCGGCGCGCCTTCACCCTGGCCTCCGCCGACGCCCCCCGGAAGGAGAAAGGCAAGGAGTCGGGGTATGGTCTGCAGATCACCGATCTCACCCCGGAGATCGCCGGCCGGCTCAAACTCGAAGCTGAAAAAGGGGTCGTGGTCGTGGGGGTTGCCCCGGGCAGCAAAGCCGAAAAAGCCGGCATCGAGCGCGGGGACCTGATCCTCGAGGTCAACCGCCGCAATGTGGATTCGGTGAGCGAATTCAAAAGCGCCATCGATCGGCAAAAGCAGTCCGGCAGCCTCGATCTGCTGGTTAAACGCCTGAACGCCGGGGTGATGGTCATCCGACTGGCGTAGTTGTAAACGCCGCAAGGGTCGATCCAGCGGGTCTTTCACAGCCGGCTCGACCCTTTCCGGTAAAGGCACAACAGATGGTTTTCCCGGGAAAAGTCTGAACTCTGAAATCGGTTTTGACGTGACGCCTTAAGAGGAATGACCTGTGAGCTCGCTCTTGATGAAAGCCTCCCGCCGCGCCGGACGGTTTTGGTCCTGCACAGCGGGCCTGGCGCGCGACATGCGCTGGAGCTACCTGCCGCCCCTGATGGTCTATTTTGCCGCCGGGGTGTCGGGTTTCACCGGCATCATCGAGGCCTTTTTCGTCAAGGAGACCCTCGGTCTGTCCCCGGCCCTGCTCGCGACACTCGGCTTCTGGGCCGGGTTGCCCTGGGCCATGAAGATGCCCCTTGGGCATCTTGTGGACCGGTTCTGGCCGCAGAAGGCGCTCTTGGTCTATCTCGGGGCCACCCTGATGGCCGCAAGCCTTCTCATCATGGTCGGGCTGACCGGGCATGCCGACTGGATGGCAACGATGATGCCGCTCGACACCTGGTACATCGTGTCGGTGCTGCTCGCGCCGATCGGCTTCGTGCTCCAGGACGTGGTGGCCGACGCGATGACGGTCGAGGCCGTGCCCGCACAGCGCCTGGACGGCAGCGCCTATTCCGAGGCCGAACAGCAACAGATGCACGTGACCATGCAGACCCTGGGACGCATGGCGATTGTCGGCGGCGGTGCCCTGGTGGCCGGGGCCGGGGGATGGCTCGCGCGAACGCTTTCCTACGAAGTCATGTACTGGATCTCCCTTGGGATCCCGGCGGTCTCCGTGCTGGGGGTGCTGCTCGGGGCCTGGATGGGCCGCCAGCACCCGGAGTTTTCTGCCTCCGCCGTCACGCCGCCGCCGCTGAACGCCCATATCTTAGGGGCGGGCGCGGCCTTCGTGGTACTCTCCCTGCTCCTGGCCTTCGGCCAGGTGCCCTTCAAGGAGGAGATCATCTTCTGCGCCTCGCTCGCGGTCATCGCTTTTCTGATGCGCCGGCTCCTGGCCGATCTGGATCCGGAGAAGCGCCGCGCGATCGTTGCCATCGCGATCGTCATATTCGTGTTCCGGGCCATGCCCGGCGCCGGCGCCGGCGCCGGCTGGTGGCAGATAGACCAGCTCGGCTTCGACGAGGCCTTCATGGGGACTCTGCGGCAGGTCTCATCCCTGCTATCAATCGCCGGCATGCTGGCCCTGCGCGGCTGGATGGCCCGCCGGCCGGTACCCTACCTGGTGGTTTTCCTGTCCGTTTACGGAACGCTGATGACGCTCCCCTTTCTCGGCATGTTTTACGGCCTGCACGCATGGACCGAAGCGCATCTCGGCTTCGGCGCGCGCACCATCGCCCTCATCGACACCATGGCGGATTCGCCCTTAGGCCAGGTGGCCATGATCCCGATGCTCGCCTGGATCGCCAAGGAAGCCCCTCGCACCCAGAAGGCCACCTACTTCGCGGTGATGGCCGCCTTCACCAACCTGGCGCTGTCGGCCAGCCAGCTCGGCACGAAATACCTCAACCGGATCTTCGTGGTCGAGCGCGGCCGATATGACGAACTGGGGATGCTCATGATCGTGACCATGACCTTGGGCCTGGTGCTGCCGCTCGCGGCCGTCTGGCTGCTCCGGCCGGACAGGGCCGGGCGGCGGCCACTTCTGCGCGAAAGACTCAAACCGCTTAAAGCCCTGACCGGTTGCCTGCGGCTCCATCCCCCGTCGCCACAAGAGAAGTGATGGTTCGGATATAGGCGGAATGGCCCCATCCCGAGGACTGGGGCTGGCCATGGTGTGCGGACTTGACCAGCGTTCGGGCAATGCTTGCAGCCGCACGCTGAACGTAGTATAAGCCCCCCGATACAGACTTGGGCCTGAAAGCCTGTCTTGCATGAACGCAGCGTCGAGCCGCGCGCCATGCGACCACCATCTCAAGCACCCATTTTTGCAAGCATAAGGAGCCTCTTATGAGAAAGACGCTATTGTGGGGGGTTTTATTTCTGGCGCTTCTCCTCGTGCTGCCGCCCCCGCACGGCTGGTGCGCCAAGCCCGGGAAGGCCAGCGCCGCGCCCGCCAAGGAGCAGGCTCCTCCCGAATTGACGGTGGAAAAAGTCGACCCGTACCTGGCCGCGTTGACCGACGAGCAGGCCCGCAAAGAGCTGGCCCGGGTGCTGAAACAGTCGGCCGCCGAGAAGGCCGCCAGAAACGAAACCGCGTCGAGCTGGCTCAATATCGGGCCGGCCTTTTTCAGGGCCGCCGAAAATGTGGCCGAAACCGGGAGGCAGCTGCGCAGGTTTTTCTCTGCGGCCTTCGCGGAAACCAACCGCGCCCAGGAACTTTTCGATACCCTTTCGGAGCAAAAGGGCTGGGGGCTGCTCCTCTTCCGGCTGGCGGTCGTCGCCGCCATCATCGCGGCCGGCCTGATCCTGCGGAAGTTCTTCGCGCAAAAAACCGCGGCGGTCCGGGACCACCTCTTCAGCACCATCCGGCTGGGCAGAGCGGAGTTTTTCAGCCGGGTCTTCGCCCGGCTCTTGCTGGAAATCGGCGGGACAGCGGTTTACGTGCTCAGCACCTTCATCCTGTTCGTCATCTTTTTCCGTCCCGAGGATACCGGCTACCCCTTTGTCGCCTCCTATCTCGTGGTGAGCTATTATGCGGTTCTGATCGGCCTTGTCTCGCGCATCATCTTTTCGCCCGGGGCCCCCGCCCTGCGTCTCTTCCCGATGGCCGATGATCTTGCCCTCTTTTTCCACCGCTGGCTGCTGTGGATCATCATCTCCGCCGGCATCGCGGCGGCCACCAGCACGGTGTTCGACCGCTTGGGCGGCAGCCGCGAACTCTTTCTCCTCCTCTACAGCCTGTCGGGCGCCCTGGTCATCCTCTCCTTGATCGTGATGGTCTGGCAGAAACGCAAGCCGGTCGCCCGGACCATCGCCGGCAGGGAGGACGGCACGGGCGGCGAGGCCGCCAGACCCATCCGGAGGTTTCTATCCCGCTCCTGGCACTGGCTGGCCATGTTCTACATTTTCTGGATGGGCATGGATTGGATTGAGGGGGTGATTCTCCAAGGGCGGCTGACCCTTCTGAACCTGATCCTCAGCATCTTCATTTTTCCTGTTTTCGTCGGCCTGGATCAGTGGGGGCAGCGCCTGCTGAAGCTCGCCTCCGGGGAACTCCCGGAGACCATCCCCCTGACCGGCTATGCGGACGGGGCCCCGCCCCAGGCGCCGCCGGAAGAGCCGAAAGGCGGGTTCCGGAACTATGTCCCGCACATCAGCGCCGCCTATCGGGCGGTCCTGGCAGCCTTTGCATTTTTCATCGTGCTCCAGTTCTGGGGCATCGACATCGCGCTGGGCCGCGTGTTCACCCAGAACGTCTTCAGCATCATCGTGACCCTGGTGCTGGGGGTGATCGCCTGGCAGATCGTCAAAGCCCGCATCGACCGCAAGATCAAGGAGGAACGCCTGCAGCAGGACGAAGAGGCGGCCGAGGAAGGCGGCGGACCGGGCGGCTCGCGTACGACCACCCTGCTGCTGCTGCTGAGAAAATTTATTTTGGCGGTCCTCTTCGTGATAGTCTTGCTGATCACCCTCTCCTCCATCGGGGTCGACATCGGCCCGCTGATCGCCGGCGCGGGGGTCATCGGGCTGGCGATCGGCTTCGGCTCCCAGACCCTGGTGAAGGACATCATCGCCGGGATTTTCTTTCTGACCGACGATGCCTTCCGCATCGGCGACTACGTTGAGGCGGGCAGCGCCAAGGGCACGGTGGTGCAAATGTCCCTGCGCTCGCTCAAGCTGCGCCACCCACGCGGCATGCTCTACACCGTGCCCTTCGGTGATCTGAAGACGGTCACCAATTTCAGTCGGGATTACATTATCACCAAGCTCGACGTGCGCCTGCGCTTCGACGCCGACCTCGAAAAGGTCCGTAAAATTATTAAAAAAATCAACAAGGAGATCATGCAGGACGAGGAACACCGCGCCGCGCTCTTGAGCGACATCAAGTCCACCGGCGTGCGCGAGATCGACGACTCGGCCCTGATCCTGCGGGTGAAGTTCAAGACCGTCCCGGGGAAGCAGTTCGGTTTGCGCCGGGAGATCTTCGCCCAGCTGCAGAAGGCCTTCCATGCGAGCGGGATCGAGTTCGCCCATCGCAATGTTACGGTCTACATGCCGCCGTCACCCATTGCCGAATCCGGCGAGATGCCGGCGGAGGAGCGGAAGAGAATCGAAACCGCGGCCGGCGGGGCGGCGGCCGCGGCCATTGCCCAGGCCGAGGCCGAGGAGTTGGCTAAGAAACCAAAAAAATAAATTATAATGCGGGAAGCAACCGGCCTCCGCACAGCCTGCCCCCGGCGCGCCCTTCTGCCGACGGTGACGGGTTTCATCGCTTGTATTTGCCTGCCTTCTTGAACGGGAATGATTATTGCTACAACCCATACACGGGGTGGTGGCAATACAAAATTCGATCGCAAGAGGGTTGGAATGCTGAACATCGACAAACTATTAAAAATTCAGGCAATTAACAACTAAATTCTAACCTTCGAGAAGAATGCCGATTTCAAGAACGACAATCAGCTATCGGTAAAAATTTTCCAAATGTTGGATATGCTGGTTCACATGCAGTCGATAAATATTTCCATACGCGCCGAGCTTATCGATAAGCTCTTTTCCATGCGCCCGAATCTTCGTGATGAGATCCTGGATCAGGCGACCAATGCTCAGGACAACCTCATCCTGTTCGATCGCCGCAAGGCGCACCCTGAACGGCAGGAGATCGCGGGTGATTTAACCAGTGACCGGCGCAGCAACCCCGTTTCCGATCGCCGCAGCGGGATACCGGACAGGCGCAGGGGCACCGGTCCATAAAAGGCTCTTTTTCCGATCCCTCCCCCTCGTTCCTCACCAGGCGACCCCAAATCGCTCACCTTGTCGGAAAGAGCTGGGGCCTGCCTGTCGACTTCCGCTTTTGCCTTTCGCTTTTATGTGATAGGCTGCATTCGTCCTTATGGAAGACCTCAAGCTGCTGCTATTTGACCGCCTCAAAACCAAGGGCATGGACCCTGCCCTCATTCCTGCCTATTTGAAGGCCCTTGCCGGCGTCATAGCATCCGCGCCGGAGCTCGATGCGGCCCAGGCCACCCAGAAAATGAATTCGCTCGGCTGGGACGAGGTGAGCATCGACTACCACTGCCTCCAGATCGCCATCGCCTGCCTCGAATCGGAAACGAAGTGAACCGCACGACCCGCTGTCCCGCCGCACCGGTGCCCGGGGTATTGCCGCGACATGGGGCTGGACGAGCCCAGGGTCCGTTACTATAGTCCCTTTTGTAAATTCAATTCCCGACACCCCACAAAAAGGAGGCGCCATGAAAGTTCTCGTCGTTTATTACTCCATGTACGGCCATGTTCATCGTATGGCGGAAGCCATGGCGGAAGGGGCCCGGTCGGTCAAGGGGGCCGAGGTGACGGTGCGCCGTGTTCCGGAGACACTGCCACAGGAGGTACTGGTCAAAATGGGGGCGGTCGAGGCCCAGAAAAGATTGGAGGGCATTGCGCTTGCCACCGTGGAGGAGCTGGAATCGGCGGATGCCATCATTTTCGGCACTCCCACCCGGTTCGGCAACATGTGCGGTCAGATGCGCCAGTTTTTAGACGCAACCGGCGGTCTCTGGGCCAAGGGTGCGCTGGTCGGCAAGGTGGGGAGCGTGTTCACGAGTTCCGCTACCCAGCACGGCGGCCAGGAATCCACCTTGCTCAGCTTTCACATCACGTTGCTCCACCACGGCATGGTGGTGGTGGGGCTCCCTTACAGCTTTCAGGGGCAGATGAAAAACGACGAGATCACCGGCGGCTCGCCCTACGGGGCATCGACCATCGCCGGCACCCAGGGGGAGCGTAGCCCGACTGAAAACGAACTGCAGGCCGCCAAGTTCCAGGGAGCCCACGTGGCCGCGATTGCCGCCAAGCTCTCCCGGTGAGGCATCCGACCGTGGCGATAAAAAGACGGGGAAGGGCAAAGAAGAAGGCTTTACCGGGTTATTCCCTCTGGCGGGTTTGCCGCCGGTACCACTCGTAAGTCGAACCGATTCCTTCGGCAAGATCGATGCGCGGGCTCCAACCGAGCCCGGAGAGGCGCGAAACGTCGATGAGCTTCCTGGGCATGCCGTCGGGTCGCGAGGGGTTCCAGTCCACCTCCCCCTCGAGACCCACCGCCAGGCGCACGATCTCCGCCAACTCGCGAACGGTGTGGTCCCGGCCGCAGCCCAGGTTGAGATACGACACGGCCCCCCGCCCGCAGGCCTGCGCGTAGTCATCGTCCGAGAGCTGCATCACGAAGAGGCAGGCCGCGGCCATGTCGTCCACGTGCAGGAACTCGCGGCGTGCGGCCCCGGTGCCCCAGAGCCGGACAGCCGGCAGCGCCTTCCGCAGATCGGCCGGGATGCGGCCGAAGCGGGCCTCGTCGCGACGGATCCCCTCCCCGTCCCCCTGCCCGGCGAGCTTCGCCAGGTGGAATTTGCGCAGCAGGGCCGGCAGGACGTGCGAGTTTTCCAGGTCGAAATTATCGTTCGGCCCGTAGAGGTTGGTGGGCATGACCGCGCGGTAGCGGGTCCCGTGCTGGCGGTTATAGGCTTCGCAGAGCTTGATCCCGGCGATTTTGGCGACGGCGTAGGGTTCGTTGGTGGGCTCAAGGGGCCCGGTCAGGAGGTGCTCCTCGCGCATCGGTTGGGGGCAGTCGCGCGGGTAGATGCAGGAGCTTCCCAGAAACAGGAGCCGCTCGACGCCGGTCGTGAAGGCGGCGTGGATGAGGTTGCATTGGACCATCAGGTTTTCGTAAATGAAATCGGCCCGGTAGGTGTTGTTGGCGTGGATCCCCCCCACCCTAGCCGCGGCCATGAACACGGCATCGATCTTCTCCCCCCGGAAGAGGTCCCTCACCGCCCGCTGGTCGATCAGATCGAGCTGCGCATGCGTTCGTGTCAGGATCTGCGTATAGCCTGCGGCCGCCAGCCGGCGCACGATGGCCGAGCCGACCATGCCGCGGTGGCCGGCGACGTAGATGCGAGCGCGTTTGGGAAGCACCGGAAGGTCGGATTGCGTCATAGCCGTTAAAGGACCCGCCCACCGGCTGCAACCGCCGGCCGAATAGGGTCCCAGGGGTTCAAAAGTTCGGGTTCATGATAACAGATTTTTGAAGCGCAACCGGGTTCCGCCGGCCCCATGCCGCATCCTATACCCCGTATCCGGCATCTTTGAAGGTTTCGACGCTTTGGCCCCGTGGCCCGCATCGAAACTCATTCGGAGTGGCCGAAGATACGCCTGGGTTCGACAGTCATAGGCACATTTGGCCGTCTTTTCATTTCTAAGTTGCTGAATCCATTCACACCGACCCCGGATTTTTGGGAAAATGCATAGGCACACGATATATCACTTTTA
>JBFYWX010000227.1:0-7112 GCA_041310825.1 Desulfobacteraceae bacterium
GGGCCCGCACGCTCGATGCGGAGCGGGGGCAGGTTCTGGTCAACCCGGCCATGTGCCAGGGGTGCGGGGCCTGTGCCGCGGTGTGCCCGAACGACGCATCCGTCTTGGACGGCTTTCCGGCGCAGCAGATGCTGGCCATGATCGATGCGGCGGTGGGATGAGCCAACGGCGCCTGCAGCGGCGGTAAGTTGTAGGAGGGTCCCGCGAAAGCGGGGCGTGAAGAGCGCTGCGCTTGAGGTAAAGCAAAAACCGCTGCGGATTCAGCGTCTGCGGTGAAAACCGGACTCCAGTCGGTGCGGGAGGAGCGGGAATGAACCCAACAACCAGCATTGCGGCGGCGTCTGCGACGCCGCAGGCGCCCGATGCGTTGGATCACGTGCGCCAGATGGTCCAAGCCTGCATCCAGTGCGGGACCTGCACGGGCTCATGCCCCAACGCCTTCGCCATGGACCTGACGCCTCGCCAGCTCTGGCGGCATGTGCTGCTCGATCAGCCGGCCGCCGTTTTCGGCAGCCGGACCTTCACCCTCTGCTCCGCCTGCTACTATTGCACCCTGCGCTGCCCGCGCGGACTGCCGCTGACGGAGGCCATGCATGCGCTCAAAAGGGCGGCGGGCCGTCGCCGGCTCGAACGTCATAAGGCGAGCAGCGCCTTTTACCGGCAGTTCATGGAGAGCGTGCGCCGTCACGGCCGGGTGAACGAGCTGGAGTTCATGAGCCTCTACTTCGCCGAAATGAGAAACCCGCTGCTGCCCTTGCGCTACGCGAGCCTGGGGACGCGGCTCATCGCCAAGGGCAAATTGGCCTTGCGGTGGCCGATGCGGCGCCGCCGGCCGCTGGAGGCGATTTTTCGCAAGGCAGCCGAACTGGAGGAGGGGCGATGAAAGTCCACTACTATCCCGGCTGTTCCCTGGAAGGCACCGCGCGCGAGTACGACCGGTCCACCCGCACGGTCATGACGGCGCTGGGGGTGGAACTGCAGGAGATTGAAGGCTGGACCTGCTGCGGCGCCTCTGCGGCCGAGGCCACCAGCGAGCTTCTGGCCCTGGCCTTGCCGGCGCGCAACCTGGCCCTGGCCGAACGCGACCCGGACATCCACGACGTGCTGGTGCCCTGCAGCGCCTGTTATCTGAACCTTAAACAGGCCGATGAGAAGATCCGGGCCGACGCGTCCCTGCGCGCCACGGTCAACACGCTTTTGGAGGGGGAGGGGCTGAGGGTTCACGGGCGGGTCCGGGTGCGGCACCTGCTGGACGTGATGGCCACCGACCTCGGGCCGGCGGCCGTCCGGGCGAACCTTACCCGCCCGCTGAGCGGGCTGCGGATCGCTCCGTATTACGGCTGCCAGTGCCTGCGGCCCTATGCGGTGTTCGACGACCCGGAGACGCCGACTTCCATGGAGCCGCTGATTCGGGCGGCCGGCGCGGAGGTGTTCCCCTGGGCGATGGGAGGGCGCTGCTGCGGGGCCTCCCATATGAACACCCAGCCCGATGCCGGAATGACGCTGGTGGCCGCGATCCTCAAAGCGGCCCGCGGCGCGGACGCCATCGCCACGGTCTGCCCCATGTGCCAGATGAACCTCGAGGCCTTCCAAAATGCCGCTTCCCGTTTCCAGGGGGTGGATGTGCGGATCAATGTCCTCTACCTGCCGCAGCTGATCGGCGTGGCGCTGGGCCTGACGCCTCCCGCGCTGGGCCTGAACTTCAACCTGGCCCTGTCGGCGGATTGGTCCCGGCGGCTTCCGGCCGCGCCGGCGGCTGCGCCGTGAAACCAGCCGGTGCCGCCGCGGGGTCGCTCCGAGGATTGATGGCATGACCATCTACCCAAATGGCGGGAAAAGGGGCTTTTTCCAGCGCATCCTGCAGCTGCGCCATCGCCTCATCTTCCGGCTCATCCTGGCGGTCGGTTTTACGCTGCTGGTGTCCATTGCCACCTGGGCCTATTTCAACGTGGATTATCAGGAGCGCAAGCTCATGGAAAACGTGGTGGCCAGCACCGACCGGCTGACAAACACGATCCGCCTGGGCACCCACTACGCCATGATGCTGAACTCGCGCGACGACATCACCCAGATCATCACCAACATCGGCCTGCAGAAGGACATCGCCAATATCCGCATCTACAACAAGGAGGGACAGATCAAGTTTTCCAACCGCAGCGACGAGGTCGAAACCCGCACCAACATCAAGGCCGAAGCCTGCGACATCTGCCACCGGACCGAACCGCCGCTGGTCGACCTCGACCTGCCCGCCCGCCTCCGGTTGTTCAGGTCACCTCAAGGCTACCGCCTGCTCGGCATCATCACGCCCATTTACAACGAGCCGGGTTGCACCGGAACCTGCCATGTGCACCCGGAGGACAAGAAGATCCTGGGGGCCCTGGACGTGGTCGTCGCGCTGCAGGATACCGACCGGGAGTTGCTGCTGGCCAAGAGGGGCGTTATCGGATTGGCCGGCCTGGTGTTCGTATTGACCTCGGGCATCGTCGGCGTCCTCATCTTGAGCTTTGTGAACCGCCCCGTGCAGAAGCTGATCGAGGGCACCCAGCAGATCGCGCGCGGGGTTTACCCGGAGATCGTGCCCTTCGACCGCCGGGACGAGATGGGCCAGCTGGCTTTGGCCATCAACGCCATGAGCCGGGAAATCGCGCACAAGCAGGCCGAGCTCAACGAGCAGCGCGACGAATACATCAACCTGTTCGAGCACGTCCCCTGCCTGATCACGGTCCAGGACCGGGAGTTCCGGCTGCTGCGCTTCAACCGCGAGTTCGCCGAGCGCTTCGCCCCCCGGTCGGGCGATCATTGCTACCGCGCCTACAAGGGGCTCGGTGAGAAGTGCCCGCACTGCCAGGTGGCACTGACCTTCGAGGATGGGCGGCCCCACCAGGGGGAGGAGTCGGGGCTGAACAAGGACGGGTCCCCCGCGCACTGGCTCTTCCGCACCTCGCCGATCCGCAATGCTCAGGGGGAAATCGTCGCCGCGCTCGAGATGAGCCTCGACATCACCGAGCGCAAACTGCTCGAGGAGCAGCTCGCCAAATCCGAACGCAAGTACCACCAGATCTTCAACCACATCCCCAACCCGGTGTTCGTGTTGGACGCCCGCACCCTGGAAATCATCGACTGCAACGACAGCGTACAGACGGTCTACGGGTACAAGCAGGAGGAAATCCTCGGATGCTCCTTCATGCATCTTTTTGCCGAGGAGGAGACCGGGGCGTATGCGGACCAGTTGCGCAACGTCAAGGTCTTGAACCAGGTCCGTCACCGGACCAAGGCCGGGATGAGCATTTTCGTCAATATCCGGGTCTCACCCTCCGAGTATCCCGGCCGGGAGGTGCTCCTGGTGACCACGAGCGACATCACCCTGCGCCTGGAGGCCGAGCGCAAGCTGATCCAGGCCGGCAAGATGGCGACCATGGGCGAGATGGCCACCGGTGTGGCCCACGAGTTGAACCAGCCCCTGTCGGTCATCAAAATGGCGAGCAGCTTCTTCATCCGGAAAATGGAAAAAGGCGAGCCTCTCCAGGACGAGACCCTCGGTACGATGCTCCGAAAAATCGACGGCAACGTGGACCGCGCCACCCGCATCATCGAACACATGCGGCAGTTCGCCCGCAAAAGCGATCTGCGGCTGGAGAAGGTGCAGTTGAACGAGATTATCGCCCGATCCTTCGAAATCTTCAGCCAGCAACTGCGGCTGCGCGACATCGAGGTCAAATGGGACCTGGATCCGGATCTTCCGCGGGTCATGGCCGACGCCGGCCGTATGGAACAGGTGTTCATCAACCTCTTGATCAACGCCCGGGACGCGATCGAGGAGAAATGGGCCGGCCGCGAGCCCGGAGCCGGCGACAAGCTCATCACGCTCAAAACCACCCGGCGGGATCGCACCGTCGTCTGCGAAGTGCGGGACACGGGCATGGGGATCCCACCGGCTCTGGCCGAGAAGATTTTCGAGCTTTTTTTCACCACCAAGGATGTCGGCAAGGGAACGGGGCTGGGGCTATCCATCAGCTACGGGATCATCCAGGAGTGCGGGGGGACCATCCGCGTCGACCCCAACCCCGGCCGTGGGGCCTGTTTCATCCTGGAGTTTCCAGCGGCGGAGCATGAACATGAGCCAAAAGATCCTCATCGTCGATGACGAGCAGGACATTCGCGACCTCCTCTCCCTGGCCCTCACGGACATGGGACACGAGGTCTGCGCGGCGGCCGAGGGCGAGGAGGCCCTGCGGCTGTTCCGCATGGAGCGTCCGCCGATCGTCGTGACCGACATCAAGATGCCGGGCATGGACGGGATCGACCTCCTGCAGCATCTCAAACGCGAGGACCCGGAAACCGAAGTCATCATGATCACCGGCCACGGGGACCTGGACCTCGCCATCCGCAGCCTCAAGCACGAGGCCACGGACTTCATCACCAAACCGATCAACATCGATGTGCTTGAAATCGCCCTGAAACGGGCCCAGGAGCGGATCCTCACGCGCCAAAAGCTCAAGGAGTACACGGAACACCTGGAGCAGCTCATCCGCGAAAAATCAGTGCTCCAAAGCCGCCTCTCTGCGCTGGGGCTCATGATCGGATCGATTTCCCACGGGATCAAGGGGTTGCTGACCGGCCTCGACGGTGCGATCTACCTGGTGGAGTCGGGGTTTTCCAAGAACGATCCGGCGAAGATCGCGGACGGGTGGCAGACAGTCAAGCTGACGATCGAGCGCGTGCGCACCCTGATGCGCGACATTCTCTACACCGCCAAGGAGCGGGAGCTCCAAACGGAGCGCGTGCAGACGGAAGCCTTTGCCCGGGAGCTGGCGCATCGGTTTGAAGCCAAGTCCCGCGGTCAGGGAATCGATTTCGTATGCGAAGTGGCGCCGGGGAACGGTGGGTTCATCGCGGATCCATCCTACCTTCAGGCCGCCCTGTCCAATATTCTCGAGAATGCCCTGGATGCCTGCAGCCGCGACGAGTGCAAGCTGCAGCATCAAATCCGCCTGCGTGTTCGGGGTGAGCCCGATGCGGTCGTCTTCGAAATCGACGACGACGGCACCGGCATGGACGGCGAGACGAAGCAGAAGCTGTTCGACCTGTTTTTTTCTTCCAAGGGGGCGCACGGCACCGGGTTGGGGCTGTTCGTAACGCAGAAGATCGTCGAACAGCATGGCGGCCGGATCGAGGTCCGCTCCACCTTGGGGCACGGCAGCCTTTTCCGCATCATGATTCCGCGCATGCCTCCCGCCCCCGCGGCCGCTGCGATCTCCGCGTGATCCACTCCGGTCCCCATCGAAAAAGGGTTGGCTATTTCAGCCGCTGATGATAACTAGTGCCTGTCCATAAACGGCGTCTTACAGCCCATGCCGGCGTTCTCGCTCTTTGCCATCCTCGACGGTGCCGCACACCGCCTGCGGTTGCGACATCGCTGCGGCCTTGGCCTGAACCGTAACCCACCATTTCTGGATGGGCACTAACTATCGGGGTGCCGGGGTGAATCCGATGTTCCAACTGGCCAATTACAGGAGAGAAAAGACCTTATGGCCATCATTGCCATATCCAGGGGCTCATACAGCCGCGGCCGCGAGGTGGCCGAAAAAACCGCCGCGCTTCTCGGCTATCGCTGCATTTCGCGCGAGGTGCTCCTGGAGGCGTCCCAGTTGTTCGACATCCCGGAGCTGAAGCTCCGGCGCGCGATCCACGACGCCCCCTCCCTGCTCGATCGTCTCGGGCGCGACAAGAAAAAATATGTCGCCTTCATCCGCACGGCGCTCTTGCGGGCGGTTCAGTGGGACAATGTCGTCTACCACGGGTTTGCCGGCCATTTCTTCCTCCAGGGGATCACCTGCGCCCTCAAGGTCAGGGTCTTCGCCGATATGGAAGCCCGGGTGCGGGAAGAGATGACGCGTGAAGGGGTTACGGCTGAAAAGGCGGAAAGCACGTTGAAAAAAGATGACGAGGAACGGCGCCGATGGGGGCTGAGCCTCTACGGCATGGACACCGCCGACCCCGCGCTCTACGACCTGCTCCTGCACCTTGGAACACTTGCGGTGGATGACGCCGCTGCTATCATCGCCGCCGCCGCCGCGCGGCCCTCCTTCCAAATATCCCCCGAATGCCGGCAGCGCCTGAACGACCGGGTCCTGGCCGCCCAGGTCGAATCGGTCCTGATCGACGAGTTCCCCCTCATCCGGGTGACGGTCGAAAACGGCGAGGCCGCGGTGCACATCACGACCGGGCTCTCCATCCACTCCCTGCTGCTGGAAAAGCAGAAGATCATCGATCGAGTGGAAGCGCTGGCGATCGAACTGGGCGGGGCCGACCGGGTCAGGGTGAGCTTCGATCATCCGATCTGATGCCCAGCCGGATCATCTTGCGGCGCAGGGTATTCTTGTCCACCCCGAGCTCGCGCGCGGTAGCCACTTTCTTCCCCTGGTGACGTCTAAGCGCCTGGACAATGGCGGTTTTTTCGATATCCCTCAGGCGCAGCCCTAACGGCAGGCTCTTTGCGTCGCTGTTCGGCACCAGGTGCTCAGGAATGTCTTCGATCCGGAGGGTGTCGTCCCGGCAGAGAACGAAGGCATGCTCGACCGCGTTTTCGAGCTCGCGCACGTTGCCCGGCCAGTCGTGCAGCATCAAGGCGGCCATCGTCTCCCGCGACATACCGGCCACGTTTCGCCCTTTCTGGTGATTGAACCGCTCGATGAAGAAGTCCACCAGGAGCGGGATGTCCTCCCGGCGCTCGGAGAGGGGGGGCAGGACGATCTTGAACACGTTGATCCGGAAGTAGAGGTCCTCCCTGAATTTCTCCTCGCGGACCAGCCGGCTGAGGTTGCGGTGGGTGGCGGCGATGACGCGCGCGTTGGTCGGCACGGGCGTGCCGGAGCCGAGCGGCTCGTAGACCCGCTGCTGGAGCACGCGCAGGAGCCGCACCTGGACGGCAGGGGAGATGTCGCCGATCTCGTCCAGCAGAATCGTGCCGTTCTGGGCCATGGCAAACCGTCCGGGCTTGTCCCGGCGGGCGTCGGTGAAAGCCCCGGCCTTGTAGCCGAAAAGCTCGGACTCGATCAGGGTGTCCGGCAGCGCCCCGCAGTTGACCGCCACGAACGGCCCCTTGCGGTGCA
>JBFYWX010000255.1:0-11148 GCA_041310825.1 Desulfobacteraceae bacterium
CTGACCGACCCCGACAAGCCGCTCGAAACCGGGGTGGAGTACATGATCCACCCGCCGGGCAAAAAGCTCACCCGCATGAGCCTGCTCTCCGGAGGAGAGAAGGCCATGGCCGCCATCGCCTGCATCTTCGCCAGCTTCCTGATCCGCCCGGCCTCCTTCTGCCTGATGGACGAGATAGACGCCCCGCTCGACGACGCCAATGTCTACAGCTTCAACGACCTCTTGCAGCACATCGGCCAGAACTCCCAGATCGTCATGATCACCCACAACAAGCGCACGATGGAGTTCGCCGACACCTTGTTCGGCATCACCATGGAGCAAAAAGGGGTCTCGAAGGTCGTCTCGGTCAACCTGCGGCGGCCGGAAACCGCCGCCGCGTGAAGACCGCGCGGCACCCGACGGCACACCCGCCGGCCCTACAGGAGAGGCCAGTGGGGAAACGAACGGTGCCGGACGCGTGCCGATGCGCTGCGGCCTTTTGAGGAGCACCACCGGTGAGCTGGTTCAGACGCAAGAAAGAAGACGCCCCCCCGCCGCCGGCCGCTCCTGCGACTGAGACGGAAGCTCCGGCCGCTCGCGCGGAGCAGACGCCGGTCCGCCGCCGCTACTTCGTACGCCTGCGGGAACGGCTTTCCAAGACGCGCCAGAGCCTGTCCGTCGGACTCGGCCGGGTGCTGACCGGCAAACGGCGGATCGACGCCGAGCTGCTCGAGGAGATCGAGGAGCTCCTGATTACCGCCGACATCGGGGTTCAAACCGCCGCCCGGTTGATCGACCGGATCTCAGCCGCCAAGGCCGCCACGGAGGAGGAGCTTCAGGCGGTGCTGCGCGCGGAGATCCTCGCGATTCTCACGCATCCGCCGCACACTGCCCGGGCGCCGGACGCATCCCCGCACGTCATCATGGTGGTGGGGGTGAACGGCGTGGGCAAGACCACGACGATCGGCAAGCTCGCCGCGCGCCTTAGGGCCGACGGCCGCAAAGTCCTGATCGCCGCGGCGGACACCTTCCGGGCCGCCGCGGTGGAGCAGCTCGCCATTTGGGCCGGACGGGCCGGCGCGGACATCGTCCGACACCGGGACGGCGCGGACCCGGCCGCGGTCGCCTACGACGCGGTCGAGGCGGCACAGGCGCGGGGGGCGGACGTCGTGATCGTCGACACCGCCGGCCGACTTCACACCAAGGTCAACCTGATGGAGGAGATCAAGAAGGTCAAGCGCTCCATCGCCAAGAAGCTCCCGCAGGCCCCCCACGAGATTTTGCTGGTGCTGGACGCCACCACCGGGCAGAACGCCATCTCCCAGGCCCGCCTGTTTCACGAGGCACTGGAGATCACCGGCATCGCGCTCACCAAGCTCGACGGCACGGCCAAAGGCGGCATCGTGGTCGCCATCTGCCACGAGTTCGACATCCCGCTCCAGTACATCGGCATCGGCGAGACCATCGAGGACCTCCAGGACTTCGACCCGGAACAGTTTGTCGAGGCGCTGTTTTCCGCCTGACGGGACGCGGTTTCCCGAGGGGCGGTCCTCGCAAATGCCGGTGGGCCGCGGCTTCATGGCGAGGAGGTCCCGAAGAATTTTATTGACAGGCGTTGTTTCTTTCGGTAGGTAGCGGGGTGCGGAGAGATCAGCCCCGGAACCCCACTCCACCCATTCAAATCGAAGAGGAGAAACCCATGACCAAAGCCGACCTGATTGAGAAGATTGCGAAGGATGCCGGAATTTCCAAGGTAGCTGCCGATGCGGCCCTCAAGTCCTTCGTGGACAACGTGGCCAAGTCGCTCAAGAAGCCCGACGGGAAAGTAACGCTGGTAGGTTTCGGCACCTTCAGCGTCTCCAAGCGCAGCGCCCGCAAGGGCCGCAATCCCCAGACCGGCGCCCCGATCAAGATCAAGGCCGCCAAGGTACCGAAGTTCAAGCCCGGTAAAGCCCTGAAGGATGCGATCAAGTAGAACGCTTCGCGCAACGACCGTCGCCGGCGGCACCGCCGGCGACGGTCGGCTCTACGCACTCTCCGCCAACCCCTTCAGCGCCTGATGCCGAACGCCGTAAACTCCCCGGTGTAATCCGCCCAGTTCACAACCAGCGCATCCACCCGGGAGAGGGCCGAGCCGCGGCGGCACCACGCCACCATCCGCTCCACGCGATCCTTCTCGCCCTCGATCACAGCCTCCACCGAGCCGTCGGGGCGGTTTCGCACCCAGCCGCACACCGCGAGCCCCTGGGCGGTCCACTGGGTGTCGTAGCGGAAGCCGACCCCCTGCACCCGCCCGGTGATGTGCACATGGGCCCTGGCCTTCTCGCTCATGCATCACCTCCCCGCCCCGGATACATGTTTCTCTTCAGCCGCGGCCCGCGACCAACTCACACCACTGCGCTTCGGTCAACACGGTGATGCCCAACTCCCGCCCCTGGCGCTCCTTGCGGCCGGCCCCCGGCCCGGCCACCACGAAATCCGTTTTGCGGGAGACCGTCCCGACCACGTTCGCGCCCAGGGCTTCGGCCTGAGCCTTGGCCTCGCTGCGGCTCAGGGTTTCCAGGCTGCCGGTGAAGACCACCGTCTGGCCGGCGATCGGTGAAGCGGCCGGCGGCCGCTCGAAAGCGGCCACCGTCACCAGCGCCGGCGCGTCGCCCCGGGGGCGGACCAAGGCGTCGAGCACTTCCTGGTTGTGAGACTCGGCCATGAACGCCAAAAGGTCCCGGACCATGCCGATTCCGATGCCGTTGATGGCGAGCAGCTCCGCGTGTGCTTCGGCCTGCTCATTCTGAGCCGCCGCAAGACTCTGCCGGAAGTGATCCCAGGTGAGATAGTGCCGGGCAAGCAGGCGGGCCGTCGCCTGCCCCACTTGGTGGATCCCCAACGCGTAGATGAAACGCTCCAGCGGGATCATGCGGGCGTTGCGGATGGCATCGAAGAGGTTGCGGGCCGACTTCTCCCCCCACCCCTCCCACTCCCGCAGGGGCGGGGCATTCCGGCCTTCGCGCGGTTCCAGCATGAAGATATCCACCGGCGTCCGGAGCAGTCCCTTGGCGTAGAAGGCCTCGATATGCTTCGCCCCCAGGCCCTCGATGTCAAATGCGTCGCGCGAAACGAAATGTTTGAGGCGCTCGACCACTTGCGCCGGGCAGATCAGGCCGCCGGTGCAGACCGCATCGACCTCGCCCTCCTCCCGGGCAAGGCGGCTGCCGCACGCCGGACACTGGCGCGGAAAGCGGTAGGGAGTGCTGTCGGCCGGCCGTTTTTCCGCCAGGACCGCGACCACCTGGGGGATCACGTCCCCCGCACGCTGGATGAAGACCGTGTCGCCGACCCGGATGTCCTTGCGCGCGATCTCATCCGCGTTGTGCAGGGTCGCCCGGCGGACCAGCACCCCGCCGACCCCGATCGGCCGCAGGTGGGCCACCGGGGTGATCTTGCCGGTGCGTCCCACCTGACAGTGGATCTCCTCGACGACGGTCACGGCGCGCTCGGGGGGGAATTTCCACGCCACGGCCCAGCGCGGCGAACGGCTCACGAAGCCGAGCCGGCTCTGCCAGTCCAGCCGATCGACCTTGAGCACGATCCCGTCAATGCTGAAGCCCAACCCGGAGCGTTTCTGCTCGACCTCCTCATAGAAAGCCCATAGCCCCTCCGGATCCGTGCCGTGGACCACGACCATCCGCACGGGCTCGCTGGGCGGAAAGCCCCAGCCCGAGATGCGCTCCAGCGCCTCCGACTGGGTCCGGGCGAACGACGTGGAAGCTTCGCCCCAGCCGTGGGCCATAAACCGTAGCGGCCGCGCGGCGGTGACGGCGGGGTTCAATTGGCGCAGGCTTCCCGCGGCGGCGTTGCGCGGGTTGGCGAACACCTTGGATCCATCCGCCTCCTGTTGGGCGTTCAGCGTGAGAAAATCGGAGTCGGCCATATAGACCTCCCCGCGCACCTCCAAACGAGATGGCCATCCCCGGCCCTTCAACTGCGCGGGGATGCTCGCCATCGTCCGAACGTTGGCGGTGACGTCCTCGCCGACCTCGCCGTTGCCCCGAGTTGCGGCGCCCGTCAGCTTGCCCTCCTCGTAGCGCAGAGCGCAGGAGACTCCGTCGATCTTGGGCTCGCACCGGACCGCGATCACCACGGCCGGATCTTTCAACTCGCGCAGGAAATGGCGGATCCCGTCGATCCAGTCGCTGATGTCCTCGCGCGTAAAGGCGTTGCCGAGCGAGAGCATCGGCACCCGGTGGCGCACTTTTTGGAACCCCCCGGCGGGAGCCGCCCCGACCTTGCGCGACGGGCTTTCGGGCAGCATCAGGTTGGGAAAGCGAGCCTCGATGGCCGCGTTGCGCCGACGCAGGGCGTCGTACTCGGCATCGGTGATCTCGGGCCGGTCCAGTTCGTGATAGAGCCGGTCATGGCGGGCGATCACCTCCGCGAGCGCCGTAAGCTCGACCTGGGCTTCGCCCGCGGTCAGCTGGTCCACGGGAGTGTCGAAAAAAGTGGTGCGATTCCGGGTCATGGGGTGGTCTGTCATTTTTCCGAAGATCCCTCCTGATCGGAGGAACAGACCCACGGTTACCTTACGCGGACGGAGGCTGTTTGCCGCTTTTAGCGCGTTTAGCCTTCTTTGGGACCGGTTTCGCCGCAGCCACCCTCTCCTGCTCGATTGTTTGCTCCCGCTGCCGGCGTTCCTGGATACGGCTTTGGAATTCAATCGAAGTCGAGATTCCCTCGCCGCTGGACCACTGGATCATCATCTGATCTTTGACAATGGACATGACCGTAAAGACCCCTTTTTCGTTTTCGTACTCACCGCCGACCACAAATTCGAACTCAGTGGGTGGACTCATCTTGCCTCCATGGGCTCCGGTGTTGCCCCGCGATCATACCGCTCTTCTTGGATTTTCGCAGGGTGGATTTGGACGATGGCGTAAAAAAACCACCCCACTTTGAAGTGGTGGGGTGGTTAAGCCCGACACTGCAACATGGTGTCACTTCAGCCGGTGGGGCCGTTGGTACCCACAGCCTGATTTTTGACATAATGGTGTAAAGTAAGTATGGAATATCGACATGTCAATTTACACAACAAGTTCCGGCATTAGCGAATTTTCGTGCTACCGGTGGAGGCTATGGTTGAGATTCTTGCACGTGCCGACATTCAGGTAGACCCGGAAGTTGCTGCCAGGCGGTTGTGGGTCGCCGATCGAGGGCTTCTGCGGTGGCTGATCGATGCCGCCCAAGCGGCGAGCGACCCCATAGATGCGTTCCGGGCAAGTTGTGTCGATTCGAAGCGGGAGGACGGGGTCGTCCTCGACGGGTTTTCCTTCAAGGAGGGATCATGATAACGGAACTCTTGTTCGGGCGGGGACGGCTGGCGGTCGAGTTCCCGCAGGAGCTTGCCATCACCGTTGTCCGGAAGCGGCCCATGCCGCGCCTGGAACGCCCTGAGGCCGATCTTCGGCAGGCGTTGCGCTCCCCGGTCGGAGCCCCGCCGATCAGCGAACTCGCGCGCACCCGCAAAACAGCCTGCATCCTCATTTGTGACATTACCCGCCCGGTCCCCCACGGTCTGCTGCTGCCCACCCTGATCGAAGAACTCACCGCCGGCGGCATCGCCGCGGAAAACATCCTCCTCCTGATCGCCACCGGCCTGCACCGGCCGAACGAAGGTGCCGAGCTGCGGGAGGTCATCGGCGCCGACACCCTCTTTCGATCGGTCCCCGTCGCCAACCATTTTGCGCGGGACCGCGACTCCCACGCGGACTTAGGCCGAACGACCTCCGGGATCCCGATCCTGATCGACCGGCGGTTTGCCGAGGCCGACCTGCGCATTGCGGTCGGCCTGGTGGAGCCGCACTTCATGGCCGGCTATTCCGGCGGGAGAAAACTGATCGTCCCGGGGGTGGCCCACTGCGACACGATTCTCCGCCTGCACGCGGGGGGCATCATGGATCATCCCCTTGCCGCCAACTGTGTCATCGAGGGCAACCCGGTCCACCGCGAACAGTTGGAAATGATCGCGGCCGTGGGGGAGATCTTCGCCTTGAACGTCGTCATCGACGAAGAGCGCCGGGTCGGCTTCGTGAACTTCGGGGAGGTCCGGGCTAGCCACGCCCAGGCGGTGTCCTTCATGCGCCGCTATGCCGAGGTGCCCCTGGGGCGGCGATTCCAAACGGTCGTCACCACGGCTGCCGGCTACCCCCTCGACAAGACCTACTACCAGACCGTCAAAGGCATGGTCGGGGTCATCGACATCCTCGCGCCCGGGGGTGCCATCGTCATCGCCAGCGAATGCTCCGAGGGGATGGGCAGCCCGGAGTTCGTGGAGGCGCAGCGCCGGCTCTGCCGGTTGGGGCCCGAGGGGTTTATGGCCGAGGTCCTGGGGCGCAACCTCGCACGGGTCGACGAATGGCAGACCCAGATGCTGGTCAAGGCCCTGCGCGTGGGCGGCATCCACCTCTTCACCACGGGCTTGACGCCCGCCGACCTCGCCGACACCTATGTGACCCCGGCCGCCTCGGTGGAGCAGGCCGTTGCGGCGAGCGTGAAGGCCCACGGGGATCCCGCGGTCGCGGTGGTCCCGGAAGGCCCTTACGTGATTCCTGTTTATCGGCAAGGGTGATTACGCGGCGGCGAGTTCCCCCGCCCGAAACGCCTTCAGGTAGCTCATGCAGTAAGCGTCCCGCCCCATCAACGTTTCGGCCGCGGTGATGCAGGCCATCATGCGCTTGTCGAGCGGGTTCACGATGGCGCCGTCCAGCCCTTTGGCGATGGCCATTACCATGAAGGCCTGATTGAGAAACCTGCGCTCGGGCAGCCCGAAGGAGATATTGGACAGCCCGCACATCGTGTGCACACCCGGGAACGTCTGGGTGATGCGTTCGATGGCCTGCAGGAACTCGACTCCGAACGCATTATTGGTCGCAACCGGCTGCACCAGCGGATCCACGTAGATATTCCCCAGGAGCACCCCGTTTTTGACCAGTCCGTTGACCAGTTTGTCGGCGATCCCCATGCGCTGGTCGGCGGTCTCGGGCATTCCCTCATCGCCCATGCACAAGGCCACCACCTTGCTTTGGGACTCGGCCACGAGGGGCAGCAGCGTGTCGTAACGCTCCCTCTCGAGTGAAATGGAGTTGATCAGCGCCGTGCCCTTATGCACGGCGAGTGCGGCCGCTATCGCCGTGGGGTCCGGGCTGTCGATACAGCAAGGGACCTCCACGGCGTCCTGGACGGTGGCGACGAGCCACGTGAGCAGTTCGGGCTCCCGGCCGACGAATACGCCCGCGTTGACGTCGATGAAATCCGCCCCGTGCGCCTGCTGGTCCCGGGCCAGCATGACGAGCGCTTCGGCATCCTGCTTTTCGATCATCCCCCGCACGGGTTTGCGGCTGGCATTGATCAATTCCCCGACAATCAGCATCGTCTTTCTCCTATCCGGTTGAGGCAATCTCCCCGCTCATCGGCGCAGCAGTGTTTTCGCCAAGTCCACCGTGGAGCCGGCATCCGCGCCGTAGCCGTCGGCCCCGATCTCACGCGCGAACTTCTCGTTGACCGGCGCCCCGCCCACCATGACCTTGACTTGATCCCGCAACCCGCGAGCGACCAGCCGGTCGATGACCTTTTTCATCTCCGGCATGGTCGTGGTCAACAGGGCGGACATCCCCAGGATATCCGGCCGATGCTTCTCGATGCTGGCCACGAAATCCTCGACGTTGATGTTGATCCCCAAGTCGACCACCTCGAAGCCCACCCCGCGCAGCATGGTGGCGACCATGTTCTTGCCGATGTCGTGCAGGTCACCGCGCACCGTTCCGATGAGGACCTTGCCGTTCGCATCCTTCTTCTCCTTGGCCAGGTAGGGCTCGAGCACGGCCAGGGCCTCATTCATGGCACGCGCGGACAGGAGCACCTCCGGGATGAACACCGTGCCGTCCCGGAAGCGACCGCCGATCACCTCCATGGCGGTAAGCAACCCCCGGTTGAGGATCTCCTTCGCATTCACCCCCCGGTTCAAAATCTCGCGGACGTGCACCTTGATGCCCGCGTCGTTTCCAGCGAGCACATCCGCATGCACGGTCTGGAACACCTCGTCGGGCAGAGGCTTGGGCGCCGTGCGCTCCGCGGCCGCTTGCATGTGCGCCGCGGTCAGGGGACGAGCCGCACCGGCCTGCAGCGGCAACCGGCCCTCCCTTTCAACGCGTTCCCCGATCAGGGCCAGCCGGTCGAAGTCGGCGTTGGGGGGAGTGGTGTCGGCCACCGAGAGGATGATGCGATGGCCAGGGGCGACCGCCTTGAAGAAGTGGTCGAGGTAGGCGTTGAGGTCATCAACGCTCGCCGTCGCCGGGGAGAGGAGCGACTGGATCAGCCCGCCCATGAGGGTGAGCTTCCCGGGTTTGCACCAGCGTTCGTAGTAGGTTTCGATGGGAAGCTTTGTCATCGGCGCGCAGCACACGGCCTCGGCCACGTGCATGCCCGAATCGGCGATGATGTCGATCAGCTTCCGGTTTTCGCCGTCGCAATGACACATGACGAGCTTGCCCCTGGAAGATAGGTACTCCACGGCCTTGCGCAGCCAAGGGGTCAATTCCTTCTCGAAGTAAGGCGGGTAGGTGATCATGTCGTCGTAGTTGGCCCCCCAGAGGACGACCTCGGCCGGCGAATCGGCCACGACCTTGAGAATCTGATCGTAGACCGCGCCGATGGCCTCGGCCAGGCGGCGCATCTTTATTTCGTGATCCTTGTAATGGAAGAAAAATTCGGTCGCATCCAGGAAGTCGCGCTGGATGTGGTGGATGGGCGAGGCCGAAAAGACCCCCATCATCACCGCCACCCCGTCCTCGCCGACCCGCTCCTGCCAGGCCCGGTAGCGCTCGTAGTCCGGGGTCACGGTGATGTTCTCGAAGATATACGCCCAGATGGCGTAGTCCTCGGGCCGTTTGATCGCGTGCGCCTTCACCCAGGTGATGGAAACGCCCGCCCGGCGCATCTCCTCGTTGATCACCTCCTCCGTGCTGACGACCCCCAGCGGGGTGTGGTATTCGACCCGCGTCGCCTCCTCTTCTGCCCGCCGGCTCTTTTTGACCTCCAACCGGACGTTGGGCGAGAAGTGAATCCGGTAGCCGTTCTCCTTCAAACTGTAGAGCCCAATGCCGCGGGTCATGTTCTCCTGGGGATCGACCACCTCCAGCAGCTCCGGGATCACCTTGTGCAGAGCCCAGCCTTCGGCCCGGGCGATCTCATCGGCGCTGCGCCCCTGGTGGCGCTCGGGCAGCGTGCCCCGGTAGCAGTTGGCGTTGTACCAGAGGTCGAAGCGCGGCGTGTAGGGCATCACGTCCGGCATCTCACCCCGCATGGCCTTGAGGATGCGCTCTTTCTTCGTCATGTCCTAAGCCTTTTCCTTTCGTCCGATGGGGCGCCGTCCTATCCCTTTGCGTCCGCAATCCGCCGGGCCAGGGCGACCGCCTCGGCGGCGTTGGCGCCGTAGCCGTCCGCGCCGATCTTTTCGGCGAAGGTGCGGTCCAACGGCGCCCCACCCACCAGCACCTTGACCTTGTCGCGCAGGCCCTGGGCCTTCAGCTCTCCGATCACCTTCTGCATCTCCGGCATCGTGGTCGTGAGCAGGGCCGAGAGCCCTAAAATGTCCGGTTGAATCGACTTGACCTGGTCGACCAGTTTCTCGACGCTCAGGTCAACCCCCAGGTCCATCACCGTGAACCCGGCCCCTTCGAGCATCATGGAGACCAGATTTTTGCCGATGTCGTGCAAGTCACCCTTCACGGTGGCCATGACCACGGTGCCGCGGGAGCGGCTCTGCCCGCCGGCCAGCCGGGGTTTCACGACCTCGAGCCCCGATTTCATGGTCACGGCCGAGACCAGCATCTCCGGCACGAAGATCCGGCCTGTCCCGAAGTCGGTCCCGACCACGTCCATGGCGGCGATGAGGGCATCGTTGATGATCGCGCCGGGGTCGACCCCGGCGTCCAGCGCCTGCTGGACAAGCCCCTTGATCTCGGCGTGCTTGCCGCCGATGACTGCGTTTTTGATCGTTTCCATATGATCCGCCATTGCTGAAAGCCCTCCTTGTCGGGTTTAAACACCACTATTTTTCACCTTTGGCGTTTCTCGCGTATGTCGTAGTTCCCTCCGCCCCATCCACCATGGACTCCTTACCATTTAACAGAGATTGTGCTGGATCGGATAGCCGCCGTACTTCAGGCAGGCCGCCCGCATCGCCAGGTAGTTTTCATAGTTGGCCCAGTTCGGGACCGAATTGCCCGACCCCAGTGCGAAACCGCCGCCGGGGGCCGCGTCGCGCAGCAACTCCTTGACACGCGCCTCGATTTGCGCGGCCGGGGCGCTGCGCAGGAGCTCGTTGGAGACATTGCCGACCAGGCAGATGCGGTCGCCCCAGCGCTTCTTCACGGCGGCCATGTCCATGCAGGAGGGGTCGATAGGCTGGATTACGTCCAGGCCCATGCCGATCAGATTGTCCATGAGCAGGCTCAAGTCGCCGTCCGAGTGCATCATGAAGAGGCGGTTGTTATCGTGGCATTTCTCGCCGACTTTCCGGTACCAGCTGAAAACGTGTTTTTTGAGGGCGGCCGGCGAGATCATCGGGCCGGTGCCGAAAGCGATGTCGTCCACCACCCAGACCCCCGCCACGTGATCCATGGCAAAAATCGTCTCCAGGGCCTTCAACTGGATCGTGGCCACCCGTTCAAAAACCTCGGCCACAAAGGATTCCTCCATGACCAGTTTCAACGCAAAATTGTTGAACCCCATCAGCATCCAGGTCAGCGTGAAGATTTTTCCTGAGATGGCGATCACCTTCATCCCTTCCGGCAGGAGATCCCGAACCGCGTGCAGCTTGCGGAAGTCGATGTCGGCCGCGGCCTCCCAGGGAAATTTCTCCAGGTCGGGCCGCTCGTGGATGAAGCTTGTCATCTCGAGGTTCCAGGCATGGGGGTCGGTGATGTCCGGTTTCTCGCGCAGCACCATCTCCTTGAGCACCCGCGTGATCCGGGACTCCTCGGTGACCTTCCCCGGGGACATCATGCTGACCGTGACGGGAATGTAGTCGTAACCCGCTTTGGCCCAGAACTCCACCTGCCCGGCCAAATCGTCGGCGGTCACCGTCCTTTTCAGGAACTTGCTCTGGATGGAATAGTC
>JBFYWX010000258.1:0-10306 GCA_041310825.1 Desulfobacteraceae bacterium
AAACGGCGTCTTGCGGCCCAGGCCGGCGTCGGCCCGGGAAAGGTTCACGTACACAGCGCAACGGTACACGTACACGTGCCCGGAGAAGCTGTCCGTGGCAGAGAGGGATCGTGTACGTGAACGGGTACGTGTACGAGTAGGTGGACAGGGCCGGATAGGGGGATTCTATAGATCAGAGCGGCCAGACCAGCAGGATCATCGGAATGCCAACCACTAAGACGATGATTTCGAGCGGCAGCCCGAGTTGCCAGTAGTCGCCGAAGCGGAACCCGCCCGGCCCCAGGATCAGGGTGTTGTTCTGATGGCTGATGGGCGTGAGAAAGGCGCAGGATGAGCCCACCGCCACGGCCATCAGAAAGGGGTCGGCGCTCGCCGCCAGGTTTTGGGCGGTGCTGATCGCCACCGGGCACATGACGGCGGCGGTGGCGGCGTTGCTCATGAAGCTGGTGAGAGTCATCGTGGCCAGGAGGATAAAAACGAGGGAAAGGATCCCGTGGCCCCGGGCGACCCCTTCCACGAGGGCCCGGCCGATCAGGGCCGCCGTGCCGGTGCCGGCGACCGCCTGGGCCACCGGGATCAGCGTTCCGAGCAGGACCACCACCGGCCAGTCCACCGAGCTGTAGAACCTGCGGGCAGGCATGAGTTTCAGCAGCACCGAGGAGAGGGCCGCCCCTAAAAAGGAGATCGCCGCCGGCACCAGGCCGAAGGCCGCTGCGCCCACCCCCGCCGTCATGACGGCCCCCGCCAGGATGGCTTCGCGTTTGCGCGGCAGCTTGAGCGGCCGCTCGGCCAGCGGGGCGGCCCCGAAGCGGATGGCGAAGTCGTTCAAGGCGTCGCGCTCCCCCTGCAGGAGCAGCACGTCTCCGGCGGCAAGGGGCATTGAGCGCAGCCGGGCGGTGGTCCGGCGCCCCTGGCGCGAGACCGCCAGCAGGTTGATATGGTGCAGCGTACGCAGCCGGATGTCGGTGGCCGTGCGGCCCGTGAGGCTCGAATCCGAAAAGAGGACCATCTCCGCCAGGCTCACCGCGTCGGACTGCACGGCCTTTTCGATCTCGGCGCAGCGGGCGGCCTTCTCCCCTTCCGGATGTTCCATGCATTCCCGCAGGGTTTCCTCCCAATCGGCCGGCTTGTCCTCCTCGAGCTTCAATCCGAGCAGCGCGAGCGACTCCCGCAACGCCGGCGGGTCGGCCTCGATCACCAGGATGTCGTCGGGCTGGATGCGGCGGCGCGGGTCGGGGGCCGGGATGCGCACGTCATGGCGTACGAGCCCCACAACCTGGGCGTCCGCCTTGTCCAGAGCCTCCTCGACTTCATACAGCGTCATCCCGGCCGCCTTGGACTTTGCGGGTACGCGGGCCTCGGTCAGATAGGCTCCGATCTCAAAGCCCTGGGCGCCGGCCTTGCGGCGTTCCGGAACGAGTCGCCATCCGAAGAGGGCGGTGAAGAGAATGCCGGCCCCGGCCACCGCCACCCCCACGGGCGTGAAGTCGAACATGGCAAAGGTCCCGGCCCCGTTTTCAGCTCGGAAGCCGGAGACGATCAGGTTGGGCGGGGTGCCGATCAATGTCGTCATACCGCCCAAGATCGAGCCGAAGGAGAGCGGCATGAGGAGGCGTCCGGGCGGCAGGTTCTGGCGGGCGGCAACCTGGGTCGCTACCGGGATCAACAGGGCGAGCGCGCCCACGTTGTTCATGAAGGCCGACATCACCGCGGCAAGGCCCACCAGGACGACCATGGTGAGGGTCGGTCCGGCCGAGCGCGGCATGACGGTGCGCACCAGGACGTCCGCGGCTCCGGAAGACTCCAGCACGCCACTCAGGATCAGAACCCCGGCGACGGTGATGACGGCCGGGTGGCCGAAGCCGGCAAAGGCGTCGGCGGCCGGCACGAGCCCGGTGAAGACGCAGGCAAGCAGGGCCGCGATCGAAACGAAGTCATGCCGCCAGCGGTCCCAGATGAAGAGCGCGATCATGCCGATCAGGATGGCCGTGATGGTGTATTGGTCGGTCGTCATCGCGTCTCCACCCGGTCGGCGTTGCAGCCATGAATTTCTAAATTCCGGAAATAAGCCGTGGTATCCCCTTTGCACCACAGCCCCACGTGCCCTGCAACCGGCTGAGGGGCGGAGCACCGCAGGCAGGGCCGGCCGTCCAGGAACCCGGTGATTTCACCTCCCGTCACGCTCACCGCGAGGGTAAGCCAGCGGTCCATGGGGATGTCGATTGTCTCGCGTTCACGGAACCGCCGGGTGTTGTTGGTGAACTCCAGCAGCTGCAGCTCGCCCGCACTGGCATCGGCCGCGAGCACCAGGCTGTTGCCCACATTCGCAAGGCCGAAGGCGAGCCCGGCGGCCAGGTCGATGCACCCGGCTGTAATCCGAACCTCGACCTGGATCCGGCCGTCCCCGCAGCGGCTCTCCCGCTTGACCGCCACCGGATAATAGTGCCGGGCATGGCGGCTTTCCAAAAAGCTCCGGTAGCGGCCGCCCAGCACCTTTTCCAGGGCGCCGTGCAGGGTGCAGGAGGCCGTGCCGGACATGCTCGATCCGTCCTGGACGATCACCATCCGGCCGTCCACTTCGGCCTGCGACCACTCCCCCGCCGAGGCGTAAAATCCGGGCAGACGCGTTTCCGATCGGCCCAGGAAATCATAGTCTTCCTTGAAGAAAAGCGCGACCAGCGCTTTGGCCTCGGCCCGGTTGGGGATCGCAAGGTCCAGCAGCCGGCTGCAGCCGAGCAGGCGCCCGGTCTGGTCGAGCGCCTTTTCCATGGCCGTGGCCTCAACCGCCTTCAGGGCCGCCTGGAGGGTATCGCCGCGCACCTCCACTTCGAACCCCAGCCGCTCGAGGACCTCGGTCAGAAACGCGATGCGCAGGGCCTTGCCCGCCGCCGTACCGGCCCCGCCCGCGAACTGGAGGACGGCGGAGTTGGCGTTCGGGTCCTCCGCGCAGCGGGCTTCGATGTTCGAGTAGTGATATCCGAATTTCACGCTGAGATTGAGGTAGTCCCGGGAGACCAGCGCATAGGAATCGACGGGGGGGGGGACGGCGTTTTCCGGCCCGATGCTCCCGGCCATGAGCGCCATGAAGTTGCGTGCGCTGAGATCCACGGCCCCGGACCAGGTGATGCCTGGGTGAGTCAGACCGCGCCACAGGGCTGCCATGGGCCGCGAGCGGATGTGCCCGGGGCGGATCTCGTCGCAGGAGGTCAGCTCCGGGGCCAGCCCGCCGCCCAGGTCGATAAAGTAGAGCGAAAGCGGAATATTGGCGCTCATTTTGCGGGAGACGACGGACGCATCGGCCAGCTCGGAGAGGTTGAACATCTCCGCCATGGCTTTTTCATGGGCAAAGCGGATCAGATCGTGCAGCGTGCGGCATCCGCTCGGGGCAAACTCCGAGGCCTTGGGGTCGGTCAGGTTCAACGGAGATATCCGATCGAGCAGCTGCCGCAGGTGCCGGCCGATCGGTCCGCGGTCGTCTTCAGGGCTGCGGCGCGGCAGCTTGCGCGAGAGTTCCGGAACCAGCCCCTGGTAGATCTTGCCCTCATCGGCCAGAAGAGTGATCTCCTCTCCGTCGGAGATCCGGGCGGTGGCCTCCCGCGTGTCCATCAGGGCCGGTACGTTGAACTCGCGCGCCACCGAGGCCAGGTGGCTCGCGACCCCGCCCAGGTCAGTGATGAGCCCGCGCACCCGGCCCATGAGCGGAGCTAAATCCGGCGCGGCCGTGCGCGCGATCAGGATGGCCTCTTCGGCGGCGGCCGGCTTCAAATCGGCGGCGGCCAGGACCGCTTTGCCGGACACCCGGCCGGGCGAGGCCGTCTGTCCGGCTGAAATCAGCAGCTTCAAACCGGATACATCCGGCGGCGCTGTTTTTTCGGCGGCGGCCGCCACGCCCAACGGCCGGGACTGGAGAATGAAGAGCTTGCCGCTCTCGTCCTCGGCCCACTCGATGTCCTGGGGGGCGCCGAAATGGGCTTCCAGCTTCAGGCCGGATTCCACCAGCCTGGCCAGGGCTTCATCCGGGACAGCCGGGTGCGGGGATTTGGAATCGGAATCGTCTTGCTTGGGCTGGATGCTGCGCTGGGCGATCCTGAGCGAGTCGCGTTCGACCCGGAAGACATCCGGCGAGGCCGCCCCTCCCACCACCTGCTCCCCCAACCCCGGGGCGGCGTCGACCCGGGCCTGGCCGGCGGAGGGCAGCGAGGGGTCCACCGTGTAGAGCACCCCGCTCGCCCGCGGTGCGATCATGACGACGGCGGCCACGGCCATGGGGGTGTCCGCGTCGGTCAACCCGTAACGCAGCCGGTAGGTGATGGCGCGCGGGGTGTACTTGCTGGCCAGGACTGTTTTGTAGGCGGAGGAAATCCGATCCGCATCGACCGGCAGCACGCTCGTGTATTGGCCGGCGAACGAGGCCTCGGTGTCCTCCCCCACGGCGCTGCTGCGTATGGCAAGCCGCGGAGGGCTTCCATGGCGGGCGGTCAGCGCGCGATAGGCTTGGCCGATGGCGGCGGCCAAGGCCTCCGGCAAGGGGGCCTCCCGGATCCGGGCTTGGAGGCGGCGGCAGGCCTCCCCACTCTCCCCTGCATCCGGATCGAAGGCGGCGAGCGTGGCCTCAATCGGATCTAGTAGGCGGTTTTCCCTTAAAAACAGGTCGAATCCCGCCGTCGTGACCACGAAGCCGTCGGGAGCCGGCAAACCGAGCTCGTTTTTGACCCGTGCCAGGTTGACCGCCTTGGACCCGGCCAGGGCCGTGTGCCCGCTTTCCAGATCTGGGAACGCCACCGTCAGCGGGCCTTCGATGGCGGAGCGGCGGCTCTCGGTCAGGGGCGCCAGGTCGGCAGCCACCTTTTCCAAGACCGGGAGCAGCTCCGCATAGCGATGGTCGGCCAAGGCAATCAGTGCGGCAAGAAGGCCGTGCACCTCCTCCAGGAGCTCCTTGGTCCGGCGGCGGATAGCGGCGAGGGTCGCCAGCCCGGCCCCTCGGTCCAGAAGCTCCAGTTCGGCGAGGAGGCGCAGCGCCCGGTGGTTGTGATCGAGAAAGGCCTCGTAGTGCAGAAAGCGCTGGGCGGCGGGTCCTTTCGGATCGGCGAGCAGGCGGCAGGAATCCGGCTTGGAGAAGCGCTTCATGCTTCCTCCATGGGTGCGGGTTCTTGGCGGAGGGTGTCAGGGCTTGCGCCGGTTGCGGAGGCGGTTTCCGATGACCAGGCCGATGACGATCGACCCGAAGACAAGAAGGATTAAAGTAAGATATTCCATGGCTCCCCCCCTTTCAATCCATTTTTGCAGCGCCATCCCCCACGACCACCACTGCACCGAGTGGCAGGCGTTCAGCGCGCTCATCGGCCAGGGCCATGGCGTTGCCCTCATCCACCTGACGGACGAGGGCCTCGCAAATCGACCGGCCGTTTGGCGCGACGATCTGCACGGTCATTCCCTCTCGGACCCCATGGCGGCGGCCCAGCCCGAAAAAGACCTCATGCCCGCCGGGCGCCGCTTTGACCATGAATACTTCGGCCCGCCCGAGGCCCGCCAGCAATCGCTCCACGCGCCGGCCGAGCAGAAGCATCAGGCCCAGTACCAACGCCAGCGCCGGGATCAGGCCGAGTGCCACGGTCCCCGGGGGGACGTCGAACGTCCGCCGGATCAGGGAAAGGTAGCTTGCGCGCAGCGCCGCCGCGTCCGTGTAAACGATCGCGCGAAAGGCCGCCACCGGCTCTTTGCGCGGCTTGTCGAGGGCGAGGACCCGAAGCGCGTACGTACCGTCGAGGGCGTCGGCCGCGGCCGAGATGGAGCCGATCCACATATTGCCCCCCAGCCAGTACCCGGGCTGGAACCGGTCGATCTTCAACTGAACGGCCTCATGCGAGGTCTCGACCCGCAGCAGGGAGAGCTCTTTCAAGTCGTGGTCCACCTGACCATCGACCAATTCGCTTTCGCCCGGCAACAGATGCACGGTGAAGAGCGGCTCCCGAAACCGTGCGACACAGCTGTCCAGTACCGATCCGAAAAAAAGAATGAAAATCAGGGCGCCGATCCGGCCGAGGATCTTGCGGGCCCGCGCCAATTGTTCCAGGGTCACTCGTAAACCTCCCGGCACCGGTTTTTCACCGGAACCTAAACTGCCTTGAGCGGGTTGGCAAGCACGCCGGCGGAAATCGGATTCAGCGGGCGGCCGGACGGATCAGCGAAAATTAGTTGAAGCGGACACCATAACCCCATATAATAACAGATTACCGCCACGGATTCGAAAAATGGCTCGGGGCCTTCCTCCCGCCACCGGCACTGCAGGGAAAAAGGCCTGGGCAGTAAGGACAATCCATGTTCAAGATCCTGCCGGGACCGGCCCGGGGAGTTTTCGCTTTCGTCATATTCTTGGTGAACACCTTTTTCTGGTGCATCCCCCTTTTCATCATGGCGGCCCTCAAGGCCCTGGTCCCCATCCAGGGCTGGCGCCGCGGCTGCAGCCGGGTGCTCAATGCCATCGCCGAAAACTGGATCTGGGGCAACAACCTGACCCAGACAATGACCACTTCCACGCGTTGGGACGTCAAAGGGGCCGAGCAACTGGACATGTCCCAGTGGTACCTGGTGCTGGCCAATCATCAGTCCTGGGCGGACATTGTCGTCCTGCAGCGGATTTTTCATCGCAAGATCCCCTTTTTGAAATTTTTCATCAAAAAGGAGCTTTTCTGGCTGCCCTTCCTGGGGCAAGCCTGGTGGGCCCTGGATTTTCCGTTCATCAAGCGCTATTCGAAGCAGAAAATCCAGAGAAATCCTCATTTGCGCGGTAAAGACCTCGAGATCACGCGCAGCGCATGCGACCGGTTCAAGCAGCTTCCCATTTCCATCATGAATTTCGTCGAAGGCACACGATTCACCCTCCAAAAGCACCGGCAGCAGCAATCCCCCTACGCCCACCTGCTCATGCCGCGGGCCGGCGGCATCGCCGCCGTGCTGCACGCCATGGGCGAACGGATTCACAGGATCCTGGACGTCACCATCGTCTACCCGGGAGGCCGGCACAGCTTCTGGGCGCTGATGTGCGGCCAAATCGAGGAGATCAAGGTGCGGGTGCGCCCCCTGCCGGTGGGCCCTGAGTTGATCGGGGACCCGGTGGGCGACGGCGGCTTCCGCCTTCGATTTCAACAGTGGCTGAACGACCTGTGGGCCGAAAAAGACCGGCAGATCGATGGGTTGATGACCCGATGAGCCTGCCGACGAGCAAGCCCTGCCCGGCCGGAGATCGATCGCTTGCGGTTGCTGATGGCGGAGATCCGATAGTGCGAGTGTGCCCATGAAGTTTCTGTTCTCCCAAATGGCGGCGATGGTGAACCGCGCCAACCAGAAGAGCAACACCCGGCTGCTGGTACGCTTTCTCGCGCTCCTTCTGGTGTTTTTCGTCGTCTACAGCGCGCTTTTCCACTTCCTGATGCAGTACGAGGGGCGGGAGCATAGCTGGATCACGGGTTTTTACTGGACGCTGACCGTGATGTCGACCTTGGGCTTCGGCGACATCACCTTCACCAGCGATCTGGGGCGGGTGTTCTCCCTCATCGTGCTGCTGACCGGAATCGTCTTCCTGCTGGTCATGCTGCCGTTCACCTTCATCCAGTTCTTCTACGCCCCCTGGCTGGAGGAGCAGAACAAGGCGCGCGCCCCGCGCGCGGTACCGGACACCATGTCCAACCACGTCATCCTGACCCATTTCGATGCGGTCACGGCCAACCTGGTCGACAAGCTCAACCAGTACAACATTCCGAACGTCATTCTCATCTCCGATTTGCAGGAGGCCCTGCGCATTTACGAGATGGGGCTGCGGGTGGTGGTGGGGGAGCTGGACGACCCGGAGACCTACCACCGCCTGCGGGTTCAGAAGGCGGCGCTGGTGGTCGTCATGAACGACGATGTCACCAGCACCAACATCATCTTTACCATCCGCGAGGCTTCCGACAAGGTCATCACGGTCACCAATGCCGACCAGGACGACTCGCTCGACATTCTCCAGCTGGCCGGGAGCACGCACACCTTCCAGTTCACCAAGATGCTGGGCCAGGCCCTCGCCCGGCGGGTCATGGGCCTGAGCATGAAGGCCAATGTCATCGGCCGGTTCGATGAGCTTCTCATCGCCGAGGCGCCCGCCATGCGCACCCCGCTCCAGGGCCAGACCCTGGCCGAAAGCCGGCTGCGCGAGCTGACCGGGGTGAACGTCGTCGGGGTCTGGGAGCAGGGCCGGTTCATGCTCCCCGGCCCGCAGACCCGGGTCGGGGCCTCGACGGTGCTGGTCCTGGCCGGATCCGGCGAGCAACTCGATCGCTACGACCAGCTCGCGGGCTCCGGCGGGCAGCCGCATGAAGCCAAAGGGCCTGTTCTCGTTTTGGGCGGGGGCCGGGTCGGGCTGTCGGTGGCGCGCACGTTAAAACGGATGGGCATCGACTACCGGGTGGTGGAAAAAAAGACCACCCGGGCCCAGGCCGACGCGCATGTGATCCAGGGCAGCGCCGCCGACCTGGATGTCCTGGTCCAGGCCGGGATCAACGACACCCCCTCGATCATCATCACGACCCATGACGACGACCTGAACATCTACCTCACGATCTACTGCCGCCGGCTGCGGCCCGATGTCCAGATCATCAGCCGCGCCAGCCTGGATCGGAACATCAACACCCTGCACCGGGCCGGTGCCAACCTGGTGATGTCCTATGCTTCGCTTTGCACCACCACCCTCATGAACCTGCTGAACCCCGAAAAACTTTTGGTGGTCTCGGAGGGGCTGAACATCTTTCGTTCGGTTCTGAATCGGGCGCTGGTCGACAAACCGCTGCATAACATTCGGATCCGTGAGGAGACCGGCTGCAGCGTCATCGCCATTAAGCGCGAGGAGCGGATGCTGATCAACCCGGAGCCCGCGACCGTGCTGCAAAAAGGCGATGAGCTGATCCTGATCGGCACCGCCGAGGCGGAAAAGAAGTTCGCGGAAAACTACCCCTCCCCCGGAGGCGGGCCGAGTTTGTGACGGCGCAAGCGCGTCGATGGCGAATCCCGGGCAACCCCTTTTGAATCGCAAGGAGAGCAAAGCATGAACCTGGCCAAGTTCCCCCGCCGGCGCTACACCGCCGGCCAGACCCCCATTGAATTCCTGCCCCGCTTTACCGCCGCCCTGGACGGGCCCAACGTCTACATCAAACGCGACGACCTGCTCGGCTTGGCCGCCGGGGGCAACAAGACCCGCAAGCTCGAGTTCCTCGTGGCCGACGCCCTTGCCCGGGGAGCGGACACCTTGATCACCTGCGGTGCGGTGCAGTCGAACCACTGCCGCCTGACCCTTGCCGCCGCTGTGAAGGAGGGGTTGAAATGCCGCCTGGTGCTGGAGGAGCGCGTCCCCGGCAGCTACAACCCGGAGGCCTCCGGCAACAACTTCCTCTTCCGGCTGCTCGGGGTGGAGAAGATTGTGGTTGTCCCGAGCGGCTCGGACACGATGGCCGCCATGCAAACGGCGGCCGCAGAGTTGGAAAAGGAAGGCCGCAAGGGCTACATTATCCCCGTCGGCGGCTCCAACCCCGTCGGCGCCACCGGCTACGTGGCCTGCGCACAGGAGATCCAGGAGCAGCTTTTCGAAATGGGTCTTGCGATCGACCGGCTTTGTGTCGCCTCGGGCAGCGCCGGCACCCATGCCGGTCTGGTCGTCGGCTTCCTCGGCTGCAGCATGAACATCCCCATCGTCGGGGTCGGGGTCAGCCGGGAGCCCGGGGACCAGGAGCCCATTGTCTACGAGCTGGCCCTCGCGACCGCCGAGCGGGTGGGGGTCGCCCGGGAGATCCCCCGCAGCGCCGTGGTTTCCTTCGGCGGCTACTGGCAGCCGCAATACTCCGTCCCGAACAAGAAGATGGTGGAGGCCGTCAACCTCATGGCCAAGACCGAGGGCATCCTGCTCGACCCGGTCTACACCGGGAAAACCGTGGCCGGTCTCATCGGCTTAAGCCGCCGGGGCTACTTCAAAAAAGGTGAAAACGTCCTGTTCCTCCACACCGGAGGCGCACCCGGATTGTATGCTTATATGAAGCCGGTGTTGGGACTCGAGCCGGTGGCCGACTGAACGGGGTATATTAAAATCTCATAAATGCCAGGACACTTTAACAAATTCCTCCTGACCTCCCTTTGCCAAAGGGAGGGGAGATCCCTCTTTCACAACGGATGTTCCTGGACAGAAAACGTACAACCATCTGAATTAATTGTGTAAGAGGTGAATTTAGGCTATTTACGGTAGACACCAAATACTTCATATTTTAGTTGACATCGCATGATTTCT
>JBFYWX010000284.1:0-15789 GCA_041310825.1 Desulfobacteraceae bacterium
AAAAGTGATATATCGTGTGCCTATGCATTTTCCCAAAAATCCGGGGTCGGTGTGAATGGATTCAGCAACTTAGAAATGAAAAGACGGCCAAATGTGCCTATGACTGTCGAACCCAGGTAAAAGTTTACAGAAGGTTGCCTGACGTTGGCAGGCAACCTTAAACGGGAACATCCGATTCAATGCAGCGAGTGCGAATTGCAGCTGCTGCGGTGCATCGGAATTCGGTTCGTCAAAAGGAACCCAGGCCCCGACGAGAATCACCCGCCGTGTCGATCCTCCCAGGTGCGACTTCAGGAACCTGCCCGTTTCGCAGATCGTAAATGTGCCGTGCCCGATCACAATCCGGTCAGATGAGGATCCCTGAACCAATCGCAGAAGGGACTCTCGGTCCTGATTTGTAATTTCCCTGGAATCCTTGTTACAGAAGGCAATGGTGGTGACCGTTAGCGATTCATCCGTCTCAAGGGCCTTTCGGAGGGAGCTTTCTTCTCGAACTATTCCCTTGTCGAGATCAGCTCCATCGATCGTCCCGCCGGTTGTGATTAGGGTGACATTCATGGCCGTTCCCGCGATAGCGTGAAAGATGACCTCCCGGCCGTCGCGGACAAGCTGCGGCGGCGCAGATGGTTCATGGGAAGGTGTATAACGCCATGACCCAGATCACAACCGTTCTGTTGGACGTTATTGCGGTCAGAACGCCAATCCGGCGGCAATCGATCCACGACGCACCCGAAACGGCGCCGCCTGACAGGCAAATAGACGGTCGGCAGCCGTTCTGAGAGACCGAGCCCGGGGGGGGCTAAATGAAAAAGTGTTGCTCAAGCGGCGTTTAGGCAGTATGGACCGCTCATGCTGAAGTGGAGACAATCAAAGAAAGGAGCCAACCATGTTCAAACATATTCTTTTGCCGACGGATGGTTCACCGTCATCCGAAGCTGCGATTCGGGACGGTATTAGGTTCGCAAAGAGTATCGGCGCCAGAGTTACGGGCCTCCATGTGACACCGCTGAATCATCCATCTTTCCATGATATGCAGGTCCCGGCCGAAGTGTTGGAGCAAATCGCATTGCGACTGAAGGCGCTTTCGGGAACCTGCCTGTCGGCGATCCAAGCGGCGGCCGAGAAGGTTGGGGTTGCCTGTGAGCTCGTTCAGAAAAGCAACGACGCTCCCCATGACGCTATCGTCCGGGTGGCTGAGGAGAAAGGCTGCGACCTCATCTTGATGGCTTCCCACGGACGAAAAGGCGTCAGCGCTCTTTTGATCGGCAGCGAGACGCAAAAAGTACTGACCCACTCCAAGATCCCCGTGCTGGTATACCGTTGAGCCAATCTAAAGAAAACCCAACTTGCCTGGAAGGAGACTCGCATGAAGTACCTGAAAGTGATTTCCCGAAAAACCCGGGCGGAGGGTGATTACGGCACTCTAAAAAATGAAATGATTTACCTTTTAGACAGAAGCCCGCTCCAAGGGCAATCAAACGAAACGGGGATAAGCTTCCCCCTTGAAGAAGTTCAACGCTTCCTGCCCCTGATCACCCCCCCGAATATTATTGCCGTTGGCCTCAACTACCGGGAACACGCCAAGGAAAGCGCCATGGAGGTACCGACCGCACCCGTCGTATTTCTCAAGGCGACATCCGCTTTCACCGGGCACCGTCAACCGATCGTGCTTCCCGCAGCGGCGCCCGCCCAAGTTGACTATGAGGCTGAGCTAACTGTTATGATAGGTAAGCTTTGTAAAAATATATCCGCGGCCAACGCCAGGGAGTATATTTTTGGGTATACGTGCGGGAACGACATCAGTGCCCGCGACTGCCAACTCAAGATCGACAAGCAGTGGGCTCGCGGAAAATCCTTTGATACCTTCGCCCCCGTCGGGCCGGTTATCGCGACGGACGTCGACCCGCAAGACGTGCGTATCCGACTTCGGCTGAATGGAATAACGATGCAAGATGGGCGAACACGGGACCTTATCTTTCCGGTCTATTCACTTGTCAGCTATTTGTCGCGACAGATGAGCCTGCTGCCGGGAACGCTGATCATGACCGGAACCCCGGAGGGAACCGGCTTTTCCCGTAACCCCCCTGTTTTTTTAAACCCGGGCGATCGCGTGGAAGTGGAGATAGAGGGCATCGGGACGCTTGAAAATCCGGTCACCGCGGAGAAACACGTCAGATAGAGGTAGCTCTGAACCTTTACACCCCGTGCTCGGCGCGGGAGAGGATCTCCTCCTGGATGTCCCGGCTGAGCAGTACGAAATAGTCGGAGTAGCCCGCGACCCGGATCAGCAGGTTGCGGTGCTCCTCGGGGCGCTCCATGGCATCGACGAGCGTGCGGCGGTCGACGATGTTGAACTGCATGTGGAAGCCGCCCTGGGCGAAGTAGGTGCGGATCAGCGCAGCGAGCTTCTTTAAATCGCGATCGTTCGCGACCGTCTGGGGGTTGATCTTGATGTTCAAGAGCGTCCCGTTGGTCCGGGCATGATCGAGCTTCGCCACCGACCGGGTGGAGGCGGTGGGCCCCTTCCGGTCATGGCCCTGGACCGGACTAACCCCCTCGGAAAGCCAGGCGCTGGCCCGCCTCCCGTCCGGGGTGGCCCCGGTCAGCTCGCCGAGCGCGATGTGGCTCGTGGTGGGCAGCAGGTCCACCCAGTAGCGCGCCCCCTGAGGGTCGGTGTGGCATTCTACCGCCGTGCAGAAGATCTCCTGGGCTTTGACGGCGAGCGCGTCGGCGAAGTCATCGTCGTTGCCGTAATGCGGGGTTTTGGTCGCAAAGGTCCGGCGCATCTCCTCGCGCCCGTCCCAATCGTGGTCCAGGGCATCGATCAACTCGGCCATGCCGAAGCGCTTGTCGTCGAAGACATGCTTCTTGATCCCGGCGAGCGCATCGGCCACCGTCCCGACCGCCACCCCGCTCATGGTGGCGATCTTGTAGTGCGAGCCGCCGGCATGCCAATCGGTCGCCGTGGCGATGCAGTCGTCGATGACGGCTGAGGTGAAGGGCACCGGGCAGTACCGGGCGTAGATGCCGCGCACGATGTCATCGTAGCGCACCTTGAGCGCCACGAGGTGCTCGACCTGGGAGGTGAAGGCCGCCAGCACCGCATCAAAACCGGAAAAGGCCCGGGGATCCCCGGTGGCCGGCCCGAGCCGCTCGCCCGTCAGCCGGTCCGCCCCGTCGTTCAGGGCGAGCTCGAGCGCCTTTGCGAGGTTGAAATACCCCGTCGAGGCCATGCGGTCCTGGCCGTCGCAGAAGGTGGCGACGCAGCCGTTCAGGCTGCTCGCGCGCGCATCGGAAAGCGTTTTGCCGCGGTTGACCATGCCGAGTACCAGGGCGTCGGCGTTGAACATGGCCGGCATGCCGGTTCCCAACCGCAGCACCTCGCAGCAGCGCATGAGAAACCGCGGCGGGGTGAGGGAGGCGATCTGGGCCGAGAGGCCCGGCTGGGGCAGGCGGGTGTGCGCGAGCGCCTCCAGGCACATGTAGGAGAGCTCGTTCACCGCGTCCTGGCCCTGGCGGGTGAGCCCGCCGATGTTGAGGTTTTGAAACTCGGGGTAGGAGCTCGAGGTCTGGGACTCGCCCGAGTCCTTGGCGAGTGTGATCTCGTCGAATTTGACCCACATGAGATCGAGCAGCTCCTGGGCCTCAGCGGGGGTAATTTCGCCGCGATCGATGCTGGCATGGTAGTAGGGGGAGAGGGTTTGGTCGAAGCGGCCCGGCCCGAAGGCATGCCCGTCGGTCTCGAGGTTGAGCATGAGGTGAGTGATCCAGAAGGACTGCAGGGCCTCCTGGAAGGTGGCGGCCGGCGCGGCCGGCACCCGGTCGAGCACGCGGGCGATCCGATCGAGCTCCGCGCGGCGGGCGGGATCGATCTCTGTGGCGGCAAGACGCCGCGCCTCAGCCGCATACCTCTCGGCAAGGAGGATCGCGGCCTCACACGCCATGACCACCGACTCCAGGAAAAGGCGCTTGGCGTCCGCACCCGGCCCCTCGGGCTCCCGCCGGGAGAGGGCCTGTTCGATATCGGCGATGATGCCCCGCATGCCCTTTCGCAGCACCTTCTCGTAGCCGGCGTTGATGTGGCCGATGGTGCGCGAACGGAAGTAGTTGTAGATGACGCCCCGCTCGTCCGCCTTCCAGATCTCGGCCGGCACGGCCTCGATGATCCGGTCGCTCACCTGCCGGCCTTTCCAGTAGGGGAAGACCTCCGCCCGCAGGATGCGTTTCGTCTCGGGGCTGACGTAAAAAGGCGTATTGGTCCGGGTGGCCAGGCGCTCGAGGTCGCGTTCGACCCAGTCGCAGCTCACTTCGGGGTAGACGGGTGAGCCGCGCGGGGTCAGGGCCTTCATGCCGACGATGAGCTCGCCCTCCTGGATCGCCACCGGGTGGTCGGAGGCGATGCGCAAGAGCATCCGGCCCCGGCGCGTGGTGAGCGGCTGCCCTTCGGTCTCGCGGTAGCTGCGGGTCACCGCGAGAGCGCGCTCGGGGTGGACCTCGGGTCGGGCGAGCTGGTTTCTCAGAATGCCGAGCCGCACCCGGGCGGTGGGCCCCGAGTCGTCGGCGGGCATCGGACCGGATGCGGCCGCTTGGAAGGCGGTGCGGGGGGATTCCAGCGCGAGGGCGGTCATGGGGTGCTCTCCTTTTGGTCGAGAGGCGAACGGGATGCCCGTTTGGAAGGCCGCAGCGGCCGGTGGCTGTCGGCGGCCGACCGCTCCTTCATCGTGGCCGTGGCCTGACGGACGTGGTTGCGGGCCAGGGTTTCGGCCCGTTCCGCGTCGCCGGCGGTTACCGCCGCCACGATCGCTTTCAGCTCCGCCAGGGTGGCGCGGATGGTCTTCAACGTCCGGGGCAGGTAGCGCGTGATGTGATAGCGGTGCAGGTTGTTGTGCACGGTTTCCAAGAAAAAGCGGTGCAAGGGGTTCCCGCCGATCCGTGCCAGGGCGAGATGGATCTCCTTGTCCGCCTGCATGAACTCGTCCCAGCTGGCCGCGCCCCCCGCCGCCAGATCCTCCGCCCGCTTCAGCAGCGGGGCCAGATCAAAGCCGGTGCGGGAGTTCGCATGCAGGGCCGCCCGGCGGGTCACGAGCCCCTCGAGGTCCTGCCGGAACTCGCTGATGTCCTCCATCCCCACCGCCTGGGAACGGACGAGGAGTGCCAGGGTCTCGGTCATCGAGTCGGCGTTGATGCCTTTGACGAAGATCCCGCCGCGGTTGCCTTTGCGGATCTCGACCAGCCCCTTCTGCTCCAGGACCCGCAGCGATTCGCGCAGGGTGTTGCGGCTAACATCCAGCAACCCCTGGAGCTCGCGCTCGGAGGGCAGCCGGTCCCCGACACAGAGGCTGCCCCCGACGATGGCCGTCTCCACCTGCTGGATGACACTTTCGAAGGCGCGGACCTGTTTGACTTTGGTGAACATGGCGGAGGGGAAATGGGTTTGATGTTTGGTGTTTGGTTCAACCATACCCTGGTCCGCCGCCCTTTGTCAAGCGGGTTGATGAGGTACGCGGCGGAGCTTTCCGACGTCGTAGCCCTGGGCTTTTAGAAAGGAGACGATGCGCTGGTAGTCCGCCTCGGGGATCGCGGGGGTTCTCGCCATGATCCAAACGTAGTCCCGCTTCGTACGACCGATCACGGTCTGGGTGTAGTCTGCGGCGAAATGAATGATCCGGTACTCCGCTTTGAACGGCCAAAGAAACTGCATGCCCCAGACCTCATTCGAGCGGGTGTCTTCCACGAAACCGCGCGGGGTGTAGGTTTTGAGCGGCCCGTCGACGCCGCCCTTGTTGAAGGTGAAGGTGGTCGTGATGGTGCCGTCGGCCTCCAGACGGTAGGACTCGAGAGCGTTGAAGGCCTCGGTCTCGATGAAGGTCGGGATGGCGGCGATGACATACCAGTCGCCCATGAACCGCTCGAGGTCGACGTGGGGAACCGTGTGAATCGGGGGCCGGCTCTGGCAACCCGCCGCCGCCATCAAGACCGTTCCCAGAACTGCTCCGATAACGATCCTCTTCATACTTAGCCTTTCCGCGCAGAATTAGAATGTCCCTATCTCCGTGACCGACCGGATAGACGGGACCGACCGGACCGACCGGCGACGTCTTCATGCAATCTACGCATCCTCGTGAGAAGAGTCAAAACCGCGCGGCGGCGGCTCGGCCCGCGGTCATAAAAAAACCCCGCCCTGGTTCGGGCGAGGTTTTTTATGTGCGGCCGTTTGAAGCGGCTTATTCTTCTTCTTTGAGTTTTTCCTGCAGGTTTTCGCGCAGCAGCTCGCCGAAGGTCGTGGTCCGCTGCGAACCCAAACTGCTCACGTATTCGCTCAGCAGACCCTGTTCGCCCTCCATTTCCAGGCGTTTGATGGAGAGTCCGATCCGGCGCTCGTCGCTGTTGATGGTCATCACCTTGGCCGTGAGCATCTCGCCGATGGTGTAGCGTCCGACCGGGGTCTTGATCTTCTCCTTGCTGATTTCCGAAACGTGCACGAGACCCTCGATGCCCTCCTCGATCTCGACGAAAATGCCGAAATCCGTGACGTTGGTGATCGTCCCGGTGATCTCGCTGCCCACCTTGTAGCGCTGCCCCAGGGTCTTCCAGGGATCCAGGTGGAGCTGCTTGACGCCGAGCGAAAAGCGCTCGTTCTCCTTCTCGATGTCAAGGACGATGGCTTGAACCATGTCCCCCTTCTTGTAGAGCTCGGAGGGGTGCTTGACCCGCTTGGTCCAGGAGAGGTCGGAGATGTGGACCAGGCCGTCGATGCCCTCGTCGATGCCGATAAAGATACCGAAGTCGGTGATGTTCTTGATCTTGCCCTCGATCGTGGTGCCGACCGGATATTTTTCGGCAATCACATCCCAGGGGTTGGGGGCGGCCTGTTTCATCCCGAGCGAGATGCGCCGGGCATCGGGCTTGATGTCGAGCACCAGGGCGTCGACCTCCTCGCCCACCGAGACCACCTTGGAGGGGTGGCGGACCTTGCGGGTCCAGGACATCTCGGAGACGTGGATCAGCCCCTCGATCCCCTCCTCCAACTCCACGAAGGCGCCGTAGTCGGTGAGGCTCACCACGCGCCCCCGCACGCGCGAGCCCACCGGGTACTTCTGCACGGCCGTGCTCCAGGGGTCGGCCATGAGCTGCTTCATCCCCAGGGAAACCCGCTCCTTCTCGAGATCCAGGTTGAGGACCTTGACGGTGATCTGGTCGCCGATCTTGAAGAGATCGGAGGGGTGTTTGACGCGGCCCCAGGAGATGTCGGTGATGTGCAAGAGCCCGTCCACCCCGCCCAGGTCGACGAAGACCCCGTACTCGGTGATGTTCTTGACGACCCCCGGCACCACCTTGCCGTCGTGGATGGAGGCCAGGGTGGCCGCACGCTTGGATTCGCGGTCCTTCTCCAGCAGCACCCGCCGGGAGAGCACGATGTTGCTGCGCTTGCGGTTGTATTTCAGGATCTTGAAATCGAAGCTCTTGCCGACCATTTCATCCAGGTTGCGGATGGGTCGAAGGTCCGCCTGGGAGCCGGGCAGGAAGGCCGGAACCCCGATGTCCACCGAAAAGCCGCCCTTGACGCGGCTCGTGATGACCCCGTTGATGGTGCCGTCCTCGTCGTGGCACTTCTTGATGTTGTCCCAGACCTTGATGTTGGCGGCTTTGTCCTTGGAGAGGATGACCCGCTCCTCCTCGTCGTCCCACCACTCCACCATGACTTCCACGGTGTCGCCGATCTTGGCGGTGATGGAGCCGTCCTCGGTGCGGAACTCGTTGATGCGGATCTGGCCTTCGGATTTGTAGCCGATGTCGACCAGCACCAGGTCCTTGTCGACCGAGGTGATCACCCCGGTGACGACTTCGCCCTCCTTGAACTGGCCGAAGCTGTCCTCGTACATCATCATGGACGGCTCGGCGGCCTCCATGCCGGGCTCTTTGACTTCGGCCGCCGCCGCCGGCGTGCGGACCGCTTCGTCTTTTTCTTCGTTGGTTGTGACGTTGACCATAAACGTGGATTCCTCCCTTGGGCGCCGGCCCTCAAGACCCGGCGCGAGTTTTTGAACCGTTTACTTGTAGCAGACTGGCGGAAAAAATCAACGACAAAATGAAGGGGCGGCGGCCGTCCCGCAACGCGAGTGGAGGTCCGGCCGCGGCAGGGACCACCTCAGGCGGGTGCGAGCCGGGTTCGCACGTGGTCGAGCATGAGCGCCACCACCTGCTCGATGGTCAGCTCGGAGGAGTCGATCCGGATGGCGTCCGGTGCGGGTTTGAGCGGCGCCAGGTCCCGGGTGCTGTCCTGGTCGTCGCGTCGGCGCATGTCCTGCAGGACCTCCTCCAGGCGGACGGCACCCCGGCCCTCGATCTCCGCAAATCGGCGCTGCGCGCGGGTAGCCTCGGAGGCGCTCAGGAAAAACTTCAGATCCGCCCCGGGGAAGACCACGGTCCCCATATCGCGTCCTTCGAACACGACCGCCTTCTCGCGGCCGAGTTCCTGCTGGACGGCGAGCAGGAAGCCCCGCACGACCGGTCGGGCGGAGACCGTCGAGGCCAGCATGGAGACCTCCGGGGTGCGGATGCGGTCGGTGATGTCCTCCCGGTCGAGCAGAAGACGGGAGCCCGCCGGGCCGACCACGAACCCAAGGCTCAGGCCGCCGAGCATCGCGGCCAGGGCCGCTTCGTCCTCCGGCGCCACGCCCCGGGTGTGCGCGGCGTAGGCCACCCCGCGGTACAGGGCCCCGGTGTCGACATAGCGGTATCCCAGCCGGTCGGCCAGCCGCCGGCTCACCGTGGTCTTGCCGGCCCCGGCCGGCCCGTCGATCGTGACGAGGAGCTTTTTCATAAGCCCCCTTATCGCCCCAGCACCTGCCTGAGCGCTTCGACGATCCGGGTGTTCTCCTCGGGCCGCCCGACGCTCACCCGGAGGTGGTCCGGGTAGCCGTAGCCGGCGAGGGGGCGAACGATAACCCCCCGGTCGAGCAGGGCATCGAAGACCTCCCGGGCCGGCCGGGGCACCCGGAAGAAGACGAAATTGGACTGGGTGGGCAGGCATTCCAGGCCGAGGGACTGCAGGGCCTCGATCAGGAAGTCGACCCCCGCGTGCACCAGCGCGAGGGTCCGGCGCAGGAACTCGTGGTCGTCTAAGGCGGCCTCGGCGGCTTTCTGCGCGGGCAGACTGACGTTGAAGGGCGGCCGCACCCGGTGAAGAATCTGCGCAACGGCGGCAGGCATGATCCCGTAGCCGATGCGCAGGCCGGCCAGGCCGTAAGCCTTGGAGAACGTCCGTAGACCCACCACCGGCCGGTCGCCGGCCGCGTAGTCGCGGCTATCGGGATGGTCGGCCGCGCGCACGAACTCGATGTAGGCCTCGTCCAGCACCAGGAGAACCTCCGGCGGGAGTGCCGCCAGAAGGGTCTCGATCTGCGCGCGCCCCACGGTCGAGCCGGTGGGGTTGTGGGGAGAGTTTACGAACACCATACGGGTCCGCGAGTTGACCCGCCCGGCCATGGCTTCGAGGTCGTTCCGGTACGCGCGCAGCGGCACCTCCACCGGCACGGCCCCGGCGGTCCGGGTGACGATTTCGTACATCTGAAACGAGGGGCGCGCGAGGATCACCTCGTCCGTGGGCCGCAGGAAGGCCGCCGCCAGCATGACGATGAGCTCATCCGAGCCGTTGCCGAGAACGATGTTTTCCGGGGCAAGCCCCAGGCGTCCGGCAAGCTTCCGGGTGAGATCGAACCCGCCGCTCTCCGGGTAGCGGTGGACACCCGCGAGCGACCGGCGCACGGCCTCCAGCGCGAGAGGCGAAGGACCGAGCGGGTTTTCGTTGGAGGCGAGCTTGATGGCGCCTACCACCCCGCGCTCCCGCTCGACTTCCTCGACCGGTTTTCCGGGGACGTAGGCCGGTATGGCCAGGATGTGGGCGGGGACGTCGAGTTTCATACCAGGACCGAAGGATGCCGTTTCCGGATGGATATTAGTTGCCTTCTGCGGCTTTGCGGCCGGCCTCGAGCGCCTTCATGTTAAGGGGGATCAACTTGGCCTTCTGGGCGAACTTCTGCTTGACGGCCGCGACCAGCGATTCGAAAGCGACCACCCGGCTGCGCGCGACGAAGGCTGCGAGCGCCACGATGTTGGCCGCCTTGACGTTGCCGAGCTCGCCGGCCAGCTCGATGATGGGCACCCGCAGCTCGTCGACGTCGGCGCGGCCCGCGCCGATCGGTATGATCGAGGCGTTCACGAACACCACCCCGCCGGGCTTGACCGTGGGGGCGAACTTCTCGAGCGAGGGCCGGTTCATCGCCACCAGGTGCCGCGGGTTACGGATGATGGGGGAGCCGACCGGCTGGTCGCTGATCACCACGGTGCAGTAGGCGGTACCGCCCCGCATCTCCGGGCCGTAGGAGGGGATCCAGACCACCTCGTGGCCCTCGTCCATGGCCGCCTGGGCCAAAATCTGCCCCATGAGCATCACCCCCTGCCCCCCGAACCCCGCGAACTGGACCTCACTCTGCATGTTTCCTCCCTGCGGCCGGGTTCAGCCGGCCGGCTTCCGGCGTCTTGTATTCCCCCAGGGGATAGTAAGGCAGCATCTTCTCCTCGGCCCATTTCAACGCATCCAGGGGCGTCACCCCCCAGTTGGTCGGGCAAGTGCTGATCAGCTCCACCAGGCTGAAGCAGGTGTTGGCCACCTGATAGTCGAAGGCCTTGCGGATCGCCTTCTTCGCCCGGTTGATGTGCTTGGGCCGGATCAGGGCTTCCCGGGCGATATAGGCCGGGGTCTCCAGCGCCGAGAGCAGCTCGGCCATCTTCACGGGCATCCCGGTATCCGCCACCTTGCGGCCGAAGGGCGAGGTGGTGGTGCGCTGGTCGGGCATGGTGGTGGGGGCCATCTGCCCCCCGGTCATGCCGTAGACCGCGTTGTTGATGAAGATGGTGGTGAATTTCTCACCGCGGTTGGCGGCGTGGATGATCTCGCTCATGCCGATGCTCGCCAAGTCCCCGTCGCCCTGATAGGTGAAGACGATCAGATCGGGCCGCACCCGCTTGACGCCGGTCGCCATGGCCGGCGCGCGCCCGTGGGCGGCCTCCTGGAAGTCGAAGGTGAAGTAGTTGTAGCACAGGACCGCGCAGCCCACCGGGGCGATCCCCACGGTACGGCCGCGGATGCCGAACTCGTCGATCACCTCAGCGATCAACCGGTGGGCCACCCCGTGGGTGCAGCCCGGGCAGTAGTGGGTGGCCACGTCGGCCAGGGCCTGCGGCCGATGAAATGCTTTTCCCATAATTTTTGCTCCTGTTCGTAGGGCTGAAGGGCGTTGAGTTCCTCGCCGGCTGTGCGCCTCTCCGCAGTGACGCGGCGCTTGCCGCAAAAATTAGCCGAAAGAAGCCGCCGGAGTCAAAGCAATTTGCGGATTTCCGCCATCACGTCCTCGGGCGTCGGCACCTCGCCCCCGCACTTGCCGTACCAGTGAACCGGCTTGCCCCCCTTGACGCTCAGCTCCACGTCCTCCACCATCTGCCCCATGCTCATCTCCACGCTGATGAGCACGCGGCAGCTCGCCTTGGCGGCGGCGTCGAAGACGGCCTGCCGCGGGAACGGAAAGAGGGTCTGGGGGCGCAGCATCCCGATCTCGACCCCCTCCCGCTTGAAATTGTCGATCACGGTGCGGCACACCCGGCTCATGGTCCCGTAGCTCACGATGAGGACCCGGTAGTCCCCTTCCAGGTTGTAGGGCTCGAAGCGGATCTCCTCGCGGGTCATGCGTTCGTACTTGGCCTTGAGCTTCAGGTTGTGGGCGTTCAGCTCCTCCGGGACGAGGTAGAGCGTCCTGACGAGGTTGCGCGTCGCGCTGCCGCGGGTGTCCATGCCGCTCGTGGCCCAGTCGTCCTTGTTCGAGGGCGGGCTCTGCAGGTGTCCCGGAAAGGCCACGGGTTCCATCATCTGTCCGATCAGCCCGTCGCCCAGGATCATGACCGGGTTGCGGTACTTTTCCGCCAGGGGGAACGCCTGCATGACCATTTCGACCGCCTCCTGGACGCTGGAGGGGGCCATGACGAGCAGCCGGTAATCGCCGTGCCCACCGCCCTTCACCGACTGGAAGTAGTCGGCCTGGGAGGGCAGGATGCCGCCCAGCCCGGGCCCCCCGCGCATGATGTTGACGAAGACCGCCGGGCACTGGGCGGCCGTGATGTAGCTGATCCCCTCACACATCAGGCTGATCCCCGGGCTCGAGGAGGTGGTGAAGACCCGCGCCCCGCAAGCCGCGGCGCCGAAGATCATGTAGACGACGGCCACTTCGCTCTCGCCCTGTAAGAAGGTGCCGCCCGCCTCCGGCAACCGCTTGGAGAGGTATTCGGCCACCTCGGACTGGGGCGTGATCGGGTAGGCGAAGTAGTTCAGGCACCCGGCCCGGATGGCCGCCTCGCCGATGGCTTCGTTGCCTTTCATCAGCACCTTGCCCATGCTACCCCCTCCGTTTCCCGCGGCCGGCGGCCGCGCCGGCGATCTCGTTGATGGTGATGGCCACATCCGGGCAGACCGTAGCGCAGATGGCGCAGAAGATGCAGTCCTCCGGCCGGGCCTGGAAGGCCGGAAAATAGCCCTTGAGGTTCACCTCGCCGCTGATCTCAAGAACGTTTTTGGGGCAGGCGGCGACGCACAGCCCGCACCCTTTGCAGCGGTCCTTGTCGATGATGTGCTCGTTGCTCATACCGTTACTCCTTCCCGCGCCCCGGCGGCACCGGCCCCCGGGGCGTTGAATTCGAATCGCGGCTCAGCCGCGGCGCCATTTTCCAAGGCGGCACGAGCTGCCGGCGGATAACCAGCAGCGGGCAGGAAAAGTCTCCCGGATTCAGCTCCGCAATCAGCTCATCGGCCGCGGTGACGCAGACCAGCGGGAGCCCGCTCTCTTCGGCGAGCGCCCGCATGAACCGATAGCCTTCGGTGATCTCCCGCGCCGTGGTCTCATCGATCAGGTTGGCATTCCCGATGAGGCCGGTGATGGGGAGTTTCGCTGCGGCTTCGATCTCCCGGCGGACCCGATGGCACCCTGCCAGGGTGCCGGTGGCGGGCCGGAAGGGGTTCACGACCTGCAGCACCTGCGCCGCCCGGTCCGCGAACGCATCCCCTAAAGCCGCCAACACCCGACCGCCCACCGGGTCCCCCCCCGCGTCGAGCAGGGTGAGCCCCCTGGGCTGCCGGATGATCCCTGAGACCATCGGGCTCAGCACGGGCAGGTCCGCCTGCAGGTAAATATCCGGCGGCAGCACCACCTCGATGCCCAGCTCCGCCAGCGGCCCTCTCGCCTCGCGCGAGCGGAAGTAGGGGTTCACCAGGTCGAGGTCGGCCAGCCGCACCCGCATTCCCGCCGACCGGTGAAGGACCGCCAGATGGATGGCCACTTCGGACTTGCCGCTGCCGTAGCCACCGACGATGACGACAATACCCTCCAGCCGCAACTCCACGCCTGCCCCCGCTTCGGTAGATTAGGCTCTTGCCGGGACCCCCTGCAGTGGGCAAAAAGCCAAGCAACCTTTTTAAAAGCTTATGTGGGGCCTGTCAAGCGAATTGCGACAGCCACCCATGGTGGCGAAGCGAAGCCGGGCACTCCCCGCTGCCCATGATCGTCTCCGGTTTTGTGCTTCCGCTCACGCCCGGGTCGTGGTAAAAGCGCTGTCCATGGCACATGTGCAAAGCGGCGTGGAGCGCCTGATCGAAGATCCCCCCTCCTGGATTCATGGCCGGCGGCTGGGCCTACTCTGCAACCCGGCCTCGGTGGATCACCGTTTCCGCCATTCGCGGCTGCTGATCGCCGAACGGTTTCCGCACGCCCTGCGGGCGCTCTTCTCCCCGCAGCACGGGTTTTTCGCCGAAAAACAGGACAACATGGTCGAGTCCGACGACCTGCTCGACCCGCTGCTCGCGATCCCGGCCTTCAGCCTCTACGGCCGCACCCGCATCCCCACCCCGGAGATGTTCGCTGAGATCGACCTCCTCCTGGTGGATCTCCAGGACGTCGGCACCCGGGTCTACACCTTTGCCATGAGCCTCGCCCACTGCATGCAGACCGCCGCCGCCTGCGGCAAACCGGTGGCGGTCCTCGACCGCCCCAACCCGGTCGGCGGCCGCGCCGTCGAGGGCAACCTGCTCCGGCCCGCCTGCGCCTCGTTCGTGGGACGCTACCCCATCCCCATGCGCCACGGCCTGACCCTGGCCGAACTCGCGCGTCTTTTCAACACCCGCTTCGGCATCGGCTGCGAATTGGAGGTGGTCCCGATGACCGGCTGGTCCCGCGGCATGCTCTTTGCCGACACGGGGCTTCCCTGGCTGGCCCCTTCTCCCAATCTGCCCACCCCGGCCGCGGCGCTGGTCTATCCCGGGCAGGTGCTCTGGGAGGGCACGAACGTCTCCGAGGGACGCGGAACGACCCAGCCCTTCGAGCTCTTCGGGGCGCCCTATTTCTCGCTCCCGACGCTCACGGCCGACCTGGCGGGGGAAGCCGTTGCCGGCGCCGTGCTCCGGCCGGTGGTGTTCGAACCGACGGCGCAGAAATGGCAGGGGCACCCCTGTCGGGGGTTCCAGATCCACGTCACCGACCCGCAGCGCTTCGCACCCTACGCAACGACCCTAAGACTCCTGCAGGCGGTCCTGCGCCACCACCCGCGGGAGTTCGCCTGGCGCCCGCCCCCTTACGAATACGAGCACGAGCGCATGCCCATCGACCTGTTGATCGGCGATGAAGCGATCCGCCGCCGGCTTGAAGCCCTGGAACCGGTCGAAAGCCTGGAGGCGGGGTGGCGGGAGGAGCTGGACGAATTCATCGCATACCGGCGCGAGGTCCTGCTCTATTAAGGATATAGGATCCGGGATCCGGGATACATGATGGGGGATGCAAAGTCAGAGACAGAGTAAAAGTGAACGTCTCTATCGGGGGGTCGAAATTCGGCGAAACACCAAACACCAAACACGGATAACACCTCTCCCGACCATGCCATCACGCAACGAAGATACACCCCGCTGGGTCCGGATGCGGTTCAAAAACAGCAAGGTCTGGGTGGCGGCTGACGCCGACGGCCGGCCGATTGCGGCCGGCGGCCACGCCCGGATCAAGTACCAGCTGGACCAGGACCAGGATTACCGGGTACGAACGGAAAACCTGCGGCCGCTCGACGCCCCCCCCGCCGGTCCCCCGCCGACCCCTCGGCCGCCGGAGCCTCCGGCCCCGCCCGCGGCGGATGAGCGCTGTGTTCACGTCTACACGGACGGCGCCTGCTCCGGCAACCCCGGTCCCGCCGGAATCGGCGTCGTCCTGGTGCAGGGCGCCCGCCGCAAGGAAATTTCCGAATACATCGGGATCGCCACCAACAACATCGCCGAGCTGACCGCCATCCAGAAGGGGCTTGCCAGTTTGAAAAAGCGCCACCTGCCCGTGCGTGTCTACACCGACAGCAGCTACGCCCACGGCGTGCTGTCACTGAACTGGAGAGCCAAGAAAAACCAGGAGTTGATCGCCGCCATCCGCCGGGGCATGCAGAAATTCAGCGATCTCCAGCTGATCAAGGTGGAAGGCCATTGCGGGGTGGTGGAAAACGAGCGCGCCGACCGCCTGGCGGTGGGCGCCATCCAGGGGGCGCTCTGCCGGCGATAACCTTCCGCGGCAAGCGGTTTTCTCTCACCGGGCTCGTAACTAGACATTATGGTTGACAGTTCAACACCGGGAACAAGGAAACGCCGTTGCTATGAACCCGCGCAAAAGCCTCCCGGGCTCCGACGAGCATTTCTGGGCCCATTCTCGCCCGGGAGCC
>JBFYWX010000285.1:0-3803 GCA_041310825.1 Desulfobacteraceae bacterium
ACGGGGAGCGCATGAGCCTGGCGCTCTTCACCATCGCGCAAGGCGCCGCCGTCCCCGAACATGCCCACCCTCACGAGCAGATCGGGACGGTGCTGGCGGGCGAGATGGAGCTCACCATCGCCGGCGAGACCCGGGTGGTGCCGCCCGGCGGGGCCTACCACATTGCCTCCCATACGGTGCACTCCGCCCGTTGCCTCAAAGGTCCCGCGGAAGTGATCGAGGTCTTCAGCCCGGTGCGCGAGGACTGGCTGCCTCGCTGAAGACGCACTCGACCTTCGAGCGGCACGATAATAACACCATTCGCGCGAACCCCTGATGAACCGCGAGGTGCCCCTGAGGGAAGCAAGCCGCGATTTGGCCAGGCAGGCCGATACCATATTCAAAATAGTGGGCCGCCTGATCGAAGTCTGTGAAACCGAGCTGGATGCCCGCAACATCAGCCTTTGGAACACCCGCGAGATCGCCCGCGCGCGCAAGGCCACGGATGCGGTGCGCCAGACAGCAGTCGAGCAGCTCAAGCGTGTGCGCTATTTCCACAAGCAGGCGGCCTGGCTGACCGAGCGCTTTCCGGACGGCGAGCTGCGCGACGTTGAAGGCTTGGTCAAGCTGGTGGATCGGAACGAACTGGAGGCCAACGACTGGAGCCTGACCCCGGGCCGCTACGTCGGCGTGGCGCCCGAGGTCGAAGACGACGGCTTCGATTTCGAGGAAGCCCTGCGCGAGATCCACGTCGAACTGGAAGGCCTGAACGCGGAGGCCTCCGAGCTGGCCGCCCGGATTTCCCGGAACTTCACGGAACTGGGGATATAAGCTTTCTCCGCCCTGCGGAGATAAAGAGGTGTGAAATATGAACGCCCCTGACGGCTTTATCGACCCCCACGGCGGGTTCCGCAAGCTGAAATCCTACCAGAGCACGGAGATCGTTTACGACGCCACGGTTGTTTTCTGCAACCGCCTGATCGACCGCCGCTCGCGCACCCACGACCAGATGGTGCAGGCCGCCAGAAGCGGCAGGCAGAACATCGCCGAGGGCAGCGTGGCCTCGGGCACCTCGAAGAAAACCGAGCTCAAGCTGGTCGGCGTGGCCCGGGCCAGCCTGGAGGAGCTGCTGCTGGACTACCAGGACTTCCTGCGCCAGCGGAGTCTGCCGCTCTGGAGCAAGGACCACCCGCAGGCGCAGGCCATCCGAAAGCTGGCCTACACCCAGAATAGGTTCTATGGGACCTATAGGACCTATGTTGAAAAAGGTTCCCCCGAAGTCGCCGCCAACACCCTCATCTGCCTGGTCCACCAGGCCAACTACCTGCTCGACCGGCAGCTCCGGCAACTGGAACAGCAGTTTTTGAAAGAGGGCGGGTTTACGGAAAAACTTTATCGGGCGCGGCAGCAGGCGAGGAAGCGTTAATGGCGGAAAAAAGCAGAAACCTCAGAGTGAATTGAATTCAAAACGGCCCAATCAAACAATTTGCCTTGGGTATATATGACAGCCCGCACGCAACACCACGTGAATCCACCGAAGGCCCATTTTTTTTAGGCATCAAGAACGTTACTGCAGATGGAAGGCTTGATCTCACGGAGATCAAACATGTTTCAGAGCAAGACTTCCCGAAGTGGATAAGGCGAGTTGCCCCTCAAAAAGATGATATAGATAGCAGAGATTTTCTCCGCCTACGACGACATACGAGCTGCGTACATACTGGTAGCCTCGGATCCCCCATCCATGCTACAGCAGACTCGTGGACTTACGCTTGCTCCCCTTTCTGAATCATGGTTGGCGCTGTGATCCAGAAACGAGCACGTATGTCCACTTTTTTCAATCAAAAGCACGCTTCACCCGGAAGAACCCGATCTCGAGCTACTCGGAGGCGGAGGTGGGGATCAAGTCCGAAAACGTGTTCCGCCATGTCCATTGGGCCTACCCCACGGTGCCGTCGCCGTATTACGGCACGCATGCCTGACGCACAGGAGCGCTAATGACCAGTCGCATTGAAAAGCTGTGGGCCGATTTCTACGAGTGGCCTGAAAGATGGAAGGGTTTTCCCGAAGACATACCCTATGGAGAGGGACTTATCGAGATCTATAAGCCGTTCGTGGAGGAATTGCTGTCCCGGCTCAGCCCGAAAACGGTCAAAAGACACCTGGACAATTTATGGCTGCTGGGAGGGGAGCTGATCCGGGAGATCAATATGAATCCGAATCTCCGGAAAAAGGCCCCGATCGATCTTCTCCTGGACAATGTCGATGAGACCGGCGGGCCTTATTGCAGACACCTGGATTCGGAAGAAGAAATGATAGCATACGAGGCGACCTGCAAAAGGCTGTCCAAATTTTTGCGCAAGAGGATTTCTGTTGATTAACCCGTCAGTTCAGTAATGACTAAAAGGTGCACCTCGCGCGGGCCGTGGGCGCCCTGGACCATGGTGGCTTCGATGTCGGCGGTCTTGCTGGGGCCGGAGATGAAGGACATGTAGTTGGAGAGCCCCTCGGCCCGGAAGCGCTCATCCCAGCGCAGCAGGGCGAAGAGCTCCTTCATGTCGCGGATGATCTGGTCGCGGGTGATCACGGCGATGTGGATGGAGGGGATGAGGACCGCCGCGCGCGGCTGGCCCGGGCGGTTGCGCAGGACGAGGGTCGCGGTGTCGGCCATGCAGAAATCGGCTGCGGTCACCCCGATGAAAGAGGCGATGAGGTCGGCGCGCTGGCGCTCACGCTCTTTTTGTTCATGCGCGCGGCCGGCGGCCGGGTCGATCGGCGCGGTGATTCGCAGGGGGATATTCAACCGGGCGAGCGGCTCCCCGAGGTCCAGGCGCTCGAGCAGGGGGTGGCGCCAGGCGGCGACACTTTTGGCTTCCCCCCACTCCGGTGTTTTTTCATCCACCAGGCCGGCGATGGCGGAGGTGGCGGCGGCGAGGTCGGGCACCGGGATGACCCTGAGGTTGATGGGTTTTCCGGCCGCGATCAGCTCCTCGATCAGGACCTGGCGCTCCGCATCCGTGCGCTTCAAAATCCGGTCGAGGATCTGCACCTCTTCCGCCGACGGGCCAACGGGGAAAAGTTCCCTGTCATTCCTCGATACATCCGGGGCATGACCCAGCGCCTTCCGAATCCGCCGCAAAAAACTCTTTTGATCGGCTGAAATCATCCTTAATAAACCTTCACGTCTCCTATACTGGGTCGATACCGATTCCGACTCCGACCCCGGCTGGATTTTTAAAGTTCCGGGTTAGAGTAATGAGTCAGAGTTGGTGGTGTTCTGTCTTTATTTTTACTCGTTACTCGTTACTTTTTCTCCTTTCCGACTCCGACTCAGCACTCCGACTCTTTCCTTGAACTCGTTGCTTTCCCTTTGCGCCAGCGCTCGATGAAGGTCTCCTGCGCCAACGGAAAGAAGTCGCGGCTCTGGGTCCAGCCTTGGAGCGGTGGGGGCAGGCGCAGGATCATCCCGCCCGCTTGCGGCAGAAGCCTTTGCCCCAGGGCGGCGATTTTCAGCGCCAGCTCATAGACCCTGCGGTTGCGGACCAGCCAGGACCAGCCGCGGTAGGCGAGCCTCTCGGCGCGGCCGGCCGGCTCGACCTGCCAGTCAGGGTCGCCGTAGGCGAGCTTCTCGCGCAGAGCGAGGAGCATTCGCGGCAGGTCGATGGCCACGGAGCAGGCCTCCTGGCAGGCCCCGCAGAGAGTCTCCCCGCAGCAGAGGTCCTTGGCGCGGTTGATCCCGGTCAAGAGCGGGGTCACCACCGCCCCGACCGGGCCGGAGTAGGCGAACCCGTAGGCATGGCCCCCGATCTTGCCGTAAACCGGGCAGA
>JBFYWX010000301.1:0-2685 GCA_041310825.1 Desulfobacteraceae bacterium
ACCTTGTAGCTGCGGCCCTGGAAGATGATGAGCTCGCCGGGGCTCTCCTCGACGCCCGCCAGCAGGCCACCGATCATCACGCAGTGCGCGCCGGCGCCCAAAGCCTTGGTGAGATCCCCGGAAAACTTGATGCCGCCGTCGGCGATTAGCGGCACGCCGGTTTTTTCGGAAATTTCGCGGCAGTTCAGGATGGCCGAGATCTGGGGCACCCCGATGCCCGCCACGATCCGGGTGGTGCAGATGGAGCCGGGGCCGATGCCGATCTTGACGCTGTCGACACCGGCCGCGATCAGGGCCTGGGCGCCTTCGGTCGTGGCGACATTGCCGGCCACCAGCTGAAGGCCCTTGAAGGTGCCCTTGAGCCGCTTGACCGCTTCGATCACGTTTTTGGAATGGCCGTGGGAGGTGTCGATCACCAGAGCGTCCGCCCCGGCCGTGATCAGGGCGTGGGCGCGCTCCTCCATGTCCGCCCCGACACCGATCGCCGCCCCGGCCCGCAGCCGCCCCCTGGCGTCTTTACAGGCGTTGGGGTATTTTTTGATTTTTTCGATGTCCTTGATGGTGATCATGCCGGTCAGGCGGCCCTGCTGGTCCACCACCAGGAGCTTCTCGATCCGGTGTTTGTGCAGAAGTTTCTTGGATTCCTCCAAGGAAATACCCTCGGAAACCGTGACCAGATGGTCCTTGGTCATCACCTCCGCGATCGGGGTGTCCAGGTTGGTTTCAAAACGCAGGTCGCGGTTGGTGACAATGCCCACAAGCTGCTCCCCCCGGGTGACCGGCACCCCTGAGATGCGGTAGCGCTCCATCAGTTGGAGCACCTCCCGTACGGGCTGCTCCGGGGTGATGGTCACCGGGTTGATGATCATGCCGCTCTCGGATTTCTTGACGCGGTCAACCTCCAGGGCCTGACTCTCGATGCTCATGTTGCGGTGGATGAAGCCGATCCCGCCTTCGCGGGCCATGCTGATGGCCGTGCTGGACTCGGTGACGGTGTCCATCGCCGCGCTGACAACGGGAATGTTGAGGGTCAGATCACGGGTCAGGCGGGTTTTGGTGCTGCAGTCCTTGGGCACGACGTCCGAATAGCCGGGCAGCAGGAGAACATCGTCGAAAGAAAAGGCCTCTTGGGGCGACGGGATTGACATGTGAATTCCTCCAGATGGGTGACGCGCATCTCCGAACCCGGGTTTCGGGGCAGGGTGGACAGCTGGTTGGTGGACGGAATGAAAATTTTAACCCAGCCGTATAGCGAAAGCAGCGCACCAGGTCAATTTTTAATTTGAGCGGTTGACTTGTGCCCGCCGGCGTAATAGGTAACATCCCGCATACGCTTGCGGGCCGCCCGTTTTTCAAACCGCAGCAGACTTCAGGACGGTTCATCATGCTGATTCAAGTCAACTCCCAGAATCCCCAACCGCGATTGATCCGCAAAGTGGTCGATACCCTGAAGGGCGGAGGGGTCATCGCCTACCCGACCGACACCTTTTACGGCATCGGCTGCGACATCATGAGCAAACACGCGATAGAGCGGATTTATCAGCTCAAACAGCGCGACAAGAAAAATCCTTTCAGCTTTATCTGCTCGGATCTCACCACCATCAGCAGCTATGCCAAAGTCTCCAACTACGCCTACAAAACCATGAAACGGCTGCTTCCCGGCCCCTACACATTTGTGCTGGAGGGCTCCCGCCTGGTGCCGAAAATCATGTTGACCAAGCGCCGCACCGCCGGCATTCGGGTGCCCGACAACGCCATCTGCATCGCGCTGGTGAAGGAGTTGGGCAATCCGATCCTGACCACCAGCGCCGCCACCCCTGAAGGGTCTGTTTTCAACGACCCAACCCTGATCCAGGATCATTTCGGCAGCCGGATTGAGATCGTGATTGACGGCGGTATCGTGGCGGGCCTGCCCTCCAGCGTTATTTCGCTGATCGACGATGTCCCCGAGGTTATTCGCAAGGGAATGGGGGATGTGAGCATGTTTGAATAGCGTCGGCCGGCGGTGAAGCGGGGGGGTAATTACCGGGTGTGAAGGAGATACCCGCCGCCGGGGACGGACGTCGTGACCTGCTCCATCACCGCTTTGACGGTCGATTCCAGGAAATATTTCAGGAAGGACCCGGTTTTTTCGCGGGCGTAAACCACGTTGGGATCCCCTTCGATGCCGCCCAGACGGCCGGCCCACTCGATGGCGTCTGTGAGGTTTCCCAGCCGGTCCACCAATCCCAGTCCCAAGGCCTCTTCCCCGCTATAGATGCGGCCGTCCGCCAACTGTGCGACCGCCGCGATGTCCATGTTGCGGCCCTGGGCCACGGCCTGAACGAACTGCTGGTGGATCTTGTCGACAAACCCCTGCAGAATGGCCTGCTCTTCCTTGCTCATCGCCCGCAGCGGCGAGCCCATGTCCTTGAAAGTCCCGCTTTTGATCACCACCGGTGCCAGCCCGATTTTGCGAAATACTTCCTGCAGGTCGGTGTACCCCAGGATCACCCCGATGCTGCCGGTGATCGTGCCCGGGTTGGCGACAATCCCGTTGGCGGCGGCCGCCAGGTAATAGCCCCCCGAAGCGGCGACGCTGCCCAGTGAGGCAACGACTTTCTTGGTGGGTATGGTTTTCCGGATTTCACTGTAGATTTCCTGGGAAGGCCCCACGCCGCCGCCCGGCGAATTGATGCGGATGAC
>JBFYWX010000368.1:0-5423 GCA_041310825.1 Desulfobacteraceae bacterium
GTGATCCTGTTCCGGGTGCCGTGGGTGGACGACCAGGGCGTGATCCAGGTCAACCGGGGTTTCCGGATCCAGATGAACAGCGCCATCGGGCCCTACAAGGGCGGGCTGCGCTTCCACCCCTCGGTGAACCTGGGCATCCTGAAGTTTCTGGCCTTCGAGCAGGTGTTCAAGAACGCCCTGACCACCCTTCCCATGGGCGGCGGCAAGGGCGGGTCGGATTTCAACCCCAAGGGCAAGTCCGACAACGAGGTCATGCATTTCTGCCACAACTTCATGTGCGAGCTCTTCCGCCACATCGGTCCGGATACCGATGTCCCCGCCGGCGACATCGGGGTCGGCGCGCGGGAGATCGGGTTTTTGTTCGGAATGTACAAAAAGCTGCACAACGAATTTTCAGGAGTCTTCACGTGCAAGGGGTTGAACTGGGGCGGCAGCCTGATCCGTCCCGAGGCGACCGGCTACGGATCGGTCTACTTCGCGGCCGAGATGCTGGCCACCCACAACGAGACCCTCGAGGGCAAGGTCTGCCTGGTGTCGGGCTCGGGTAACGTGGCCCAGTACACGGTCGAAAAGCTCCTGCACATGGGCGCCAAGCCCGTGACCCTCTCCGACTCCTCGGGTTACATCTACGACGAGGCCGGCATCACGCGCGAAAAGCTCGATTTTGTGATGAACCTCAAGAATGTGCGCCGCGGCCGGATCCGGGAGTACGCGGAGAAGTACAAGTCCGCCGCATACCAGGATGCCGACCCGGCGGCCGACCACAACCCGCTCTGGTACCACAAGGCCGACTGTGCTTTCCCCAGCGCCACCCAGAACGAGATCAACGGCAAGGACGCGCAAAACCTGGTGCGAAACGGGGTTAAGCTCGTATGCGAGGGCGCCAATATGCCGACCGACCCGGACGGGGTGCGCATCTTTCTGGAAAACAAACTCCTTTACGGACCGGGCAAGGCGGCCAATGCCGGCGGGGTGTCGGTTTCCGGCCTCGAGATGACCCAGAACAGCATGCGCCTCTCCTGGACCCGGGAGGAGGTGGACAACCGGCTGCGGATGATCATGAAGAGCATTCACCAGGCCGCACTCAACGCCGCCGCCCAATACGGCCAGCCCGGAAACTACGTGGTCGGCGCCAACATCGCCGGTTTTCTCAAGGTGGTCGACTCCATGATGGACCAGGGAGTGGTGTAGGGGAGAGTAACGAGTGAAAAACGAATGCCTATAATTGAAAGAAGAAACGAGCAACGAGTAACGAGTGAAAAGATAAAGTCGGGGTTCCGACTTGGAGCTCGGTACTGAAGCCCCCCCTTGGCAAAGGGGGGCAGGGGGGGATTTTAGAGTGAATGGAAGGCCGGCGGCGATTGCCCGGCTTTTTTTGCTTGACAGGCGCCGGGGGCTTTTGGATACTGGCGTATAAAAACAGCCGCACACGGGGTGGCCTTGGAAAGGGCCTGAGATCATACCCGTTGAACCTGATCTGGGTAATGCCAGCGTAGGGAAACGAGAAGGCGTGCGGTGCCGGCGTTCGATCGGAATCGTTTCCCTACCGCATGGGGAAACGATTTTTTTTTACTGGAGGGGGGTATGGACATTCGGCCGGTTCTGCCGTCGGAGCGTAATTGGGGCGGACGGGATTTTTTCTGGCTCTGGGCCGGGGTGGCCATCTCGCTGGCCGAGATTTGGGCCGGCGGGTTCCTCGCGCCCCTGGGATTCTGGGCCGGGCTCTGGGCCATTCTCCTGGGGCATCTGATCGGCAACACCCTGATGGGGCTCGGCGGGGTGATCGGCTCCAGGCACGGAATCATGTCGATGGTCTCGGTCCGCCCGGCCTTCGGGATCCGGGGGTCGAACCTGGCTGCTGCGCTCAACATCGTGCAGCTCATCGGCTGGGCCGCGATCATGCTCATTATCGGCGGTCGCGCCGGCGCCATGCTGGGAAAACCGGCCGGCGGCCTCCTCGCGACGGATGGCTTCTGGGTGGTGGCGATCGGCTTTTTAACCCTGCTCTGGGCCCTTTGGACCGGCAAGGCCGTCTGGAAACTGCTTCAGGCGGTCTCGGTCCTGGCCCTGCTGGCGGTCATCGCCATGATGACCTGGGTCGCCTTCACCGGGCTGGAGGCGCGGCCGACGGGAACCCCGCCCGCAACGATGGCATTTATGACGGGCCTCGACCTCGTGATCGCCATGCCGATCTCCTGGATGCCGTTGGTCGCGGACTACGCGCGCTCGGCCTGCAGCACCCGCGCTGCCTTCTGGAACACCTGGTGGGGGTATTTCATCGTTTCCTCCTGGATGTATGTCCTGGGCCTGCAGGTGACGCTGTTGACCGGCGCCGCCGACCCGGGACAGGTGGTCTTGGAGACCATGGGCCGGGTCGGTTGGGCGGTTCCGGCCCTCGCCATGGTGGTGCTCTCCACCATCACCTCGGGTTTTCCCGACGTCTATTCGGCCACCTGCTCAATGCTCAACATCTCCCGCAAGCTGAGTGCGCGTGCCGTCATGGTGCTCGCCGGGGTGCTTTCGATCCTGGTGGCGCTGGTCTTCCCGATGGAGCACTACGAGAACTTCCTCTTCTTCATCGGGGCCATGTTCATCCCGATCTTCGGGGTGGTGCTGACCGATTATTTCCTCCTGCGGCGCAGGCGACTGGACGCGGAGGAGCTCTACCGCGAGGGCGGGGCCTACTGGTACCGGCGCGGGCTCAACCCGGCGGCCCTGGCGGCCTGGGCCGCCGGGTTCGGCCTCTACCATGCGATCGCGCTGATGAAGCTGCCCGTCGGCGGATCCATCCCGTCCATGCTGGCCGCCGGGCTGCTCTACTGGGCCCTGTCCTGGAACAAGCTGCGATGAAAGGCGGTTTCACCCTGTTCAACCATCACCGGAGGGTCAGCGATTTCATCCGGCCAACGCGTTCCGAGAGACGGGTCATTCCCAATAGGGCATAATGTAGCTCTTGCGGTTGGGGTGCTTGTTGCCGCGACCGATGAAACACATCCGCGTGTGCCGTTCCACGATGCGCAGAATGGCCAGGGCGTCGTTCAGGTCGTGGGCCAGCAGCATCCAGTGGCGACCGTCTTTGATTCGCCATCCCTTGGCATCCAGGTCCTCGGCGACGACGTTGTTGGGGCTGTAGGGGATGCAGTCGGTTTTGGTCAGCGGCATGGGCGGCAGGCCGCTGTTGCCGGCCCAATACTCCGTGATGTAGTCGATGCGGTTGGTGCGCGGGTTGTCCCGGCCGACGAATCCGTGGCGGTTGTGGCGGCGGGCCACGCACAGCCCATTGCGCGCATCTTCCTTATTGTCGAACATCTTCATGCGGCTCACCCCGTCCGTCAGCAGCCAGCCCTTCGCCCCCTCGTCGAGGATGCGCAGACGGGTGGGATGGTAGGGGAGTTCGTCGACCGTGGTGACGTCGTAGGCGTCCTGGGGCAGGTACATCCGGTTGTCGATGCCGCACTGCCCGTAGGCGATGCGGAAGCAGCCGTCCGGATGGCTCGCGGTCGCTCCCCAACTGTTCTTGCAGATTCAGCAGCGCTGGTTGTCGTCAAACCCGATGGTCAGAACGGCATGGCCTCCCGCCACGCCGCCCGTGGTATGGGTGTAGACGCCGCTGCCCGACCTGAAAAATGCGAAGAAATCATTGTAAACGGTGTACGACGTGGCCAAGGGCCCTTCCTCGCACAGCCAGCGCTTCATCTGCGCGGTGGAGGTCGTGGAATCATAGCCGCGGATCTTGTAAGTCCTCTCCGTCCCCTGAACCAGCTCGGCCGTCTGGTTCACATCACGGTACGGGTAGTTGGCTTCAAAGCAGATGCCTTCGTCCACCAGAAAATCCATGGCCGATGAATTCCACCATCCATACCGGGGGTCGCCCGGGTTGCATTGCCGGTTGTTCACGAAGAAAAGTGAGGATTCGGACAAATCCAAGACCAGGTGGGGTTGGCCGTCTTCGATGCGGATATGTGTCTCCATCGCGGCGGCGGCGGTGAACGCCACACACGAACCGCACCCCCCCTGGTTGCGCACCGGGGTGATCCAGTTCTTGGTGTTCACGTTGCGCCAGTCCCAGGCTTTGGGAAGCGCTTTGACCGCCGTTCGGTCCTTCACCAGTTTGCGCGCCTGAAAGGGGTAAAACTGCCCGTCGGCGGCCCGGCGCAATTTTGGCATGCGCGCCGTCGGTTTGCCGGGCGTCTCCGGCAGGGCGCCCAACGACAGTCCCTTCCCGGCGTCTTCAAGGGTGAAGGTGTCCTTGATGCCGGGGGCAATCGTCCAGCCGGCCTTCTGTTTTTTGAGCAGATTCCTGAGTTCGGTGACGTTCATGCGTGCCTCCTTTCGGTTGCGGGGTTACGGCGCGACCACGGGCCCATGCTCCCATAAACGAGACCCGGATCGTTCCAAAATCAGTGTCGTGAACCATCCTCGGACACGAACGGGGAAGGCGAGATCCGAACCGCGCAACGAAACCAGCGTCCGATAGAGGTCCGGGGGAGCAGGGGGGATAGCGGGATGGATGGGACTATACAGCTGTTGGAAGCGGAAAATCAAATGAAATTATTACTGAAAACCGGGGCGTAGCGATCCGAGGGGGGGCTCTAAAAACCCGAGGTCTTTTTCGTCAGTCGGAAATTTTTGAGACCAAGGTTAAGGCCACCAGCTTATGCCCACTGAATTTTCCATTTTCAAGATCTGTGATATGCGCAATTTTAACCCGGTAGTTGCCTTGAACGTGTCTTGTTTCCGCCGGCGAGAGCAGTTTTACAACCATTTCCTGACCGAGCTCAATCAGGGTCATAAATTTGGAGTTCGGTTTGACAATCACTCCAATTCCCGTCTCGGAGATGTCCTTCGCCTTGAGCTGGTAAATAGGATTGCCCGCAAAAACGAATTCTACCATATGCTCGGACGTTGCCGCGTAGCGGGGCGTTGTTCGTCTTTCCGGAGAACCGCAGTTCTTCATCATCACCATTGAAACACCGCTCCGCCCCCTTGCATTTTCTTCCGGTCAAATGCCATCCGGCCGTTGAATCGGCCTCCGAACGGGTGGCCAGGTGCTGGAATTGCGCATCGTATGTCCCCGCCAAACCGTCAAGGGGCCTGTTTCCATATACTTATGAATGGTCTCAAAATAGGCCGGAGGCCAAATAGCCCCCTCTCCCTTACCCTCTCCCACCACTTATGGGGAGAGGGAATCGTGAGCCTGTGGAAGAGTCCGTTTAATTCTGAGACCATTAATATATCTATCACAGGGTGTTGGTTTTTGAAAGAAATTGTTGACAGATGCGTATTTTTCAACTCAAACTGAACCCTGGGTTCGACAGTCATAGGCACATTTGGCCGTCTTTTCATTTCTAAGTTGCTGAATCCATTCACACCGACCCCGGATTTTTGGGAAAATGCATAGGCACACGATATATCACTTTTAG
>JBFYWX010000384.1:0-16459 GCA_041310825.1 Desulfobacteraceae bacterium
CGCGCCGGAGCCCGACGCCGTGGGAGGCGCGCCTTCACCCTCGGCGGCCCGGGGCGAGTCAATCTACAAAAATGTAACTTTCTGACCAAGCCCCGTGATTTTCGATTGACTCGCTCGGAAATTTAGTTCATAAGACACCTCGGTCGAGTGCCGCAGCCCGCTTGATTCTCCGACTGCCCGCCCGCGCCTCCTCGCCGGTCGATACGGCTGCCTGGCATGCGGATTGCTTCTTGTGGACGAGGTGGGATCCACAAGGGGGAGGAACCCACGAGTGCCGATCACCGCCCGGCGGTGACCCGCGCAGCGACCTCCGCATCGAATTGACCCCCCGGTCGTGCCGCGCCTCTTCCGCTGACGCGTTACGGTGTGTGACCTGCCGGGTGCCCCGTGCGGCCGCCGTCGGCGGGCCCTGGAGCGAAGCGTCAGCCAGTCTGTCCCGTCAGCCGGTCAGCCCGTCAGCCGGTGAGCCGGTCGACGGCTGCTGGCGGTGGGCCCCAGGGCGAAGGTCGGTTTGCGCTCGCAGCGGGCGGGGCGTGCCCGCGCCTCCGACCGGCATTATACGCTGAACGAAGGAGAATCCCATGTGCCGCCTGTTTGCCATTACGAGCCATGAGCCCCTCTCGCCGATGGTGGCCATCGAGGCCCTGAACGTCATGCGGGAAGGCCATGACGGCTCCGGTGTCGGGCTTTTTCTGAGGGATCTGAGCGGCCCGTTCGAAGACATGAAGGACGCCCCGATCCTGTCGGGCATTTTCAGCGACGAGGGGTTGAAGCGGCTGGACGCCTTCATGATGGACATCGGGTTCATGACCAAATACAAGATCACGATCAAGGTGCCGAAGACCCCGCCCCCCGGCGTGCCCCGCCGCGACGTCTACCTGATCCGCGCCTACGAGTACCCCGAGGAGTGGGAGGGGCTGTCGCGCGAGGAGCTTTGCTTCCGGCTGATGGGTATCCGGCTGCAGCTGCGCGCCATGGGCGAGGCGAAGGAGGACATGATCGTCTTTTCCTTCTGGCCGGATGCGATCATGATCAAGGAGATCGGGGACCCCATCGCGGTGGCCGATCACCTGAAGCTCGATCGCAAGGAGCTGCGGGCGCGGGTGATCATGGCCCAGGGGCGCCAGAACACCAATTACGCCATCAACCTCTACGCCTGCCACCCCTTCTTCATCCAGGGCTTCGCGAGCATGACCAACGGCGAGAACACGGCCTTTATTCCGATCCGGACCTTTCTCGAGTCGCGCGGCTTTCCCGGCTACATGGGCTACAACTCGGACTCGGAGGTGTTCACCCATATCCTGCATTACCTGACGACCACGCTGGGATTCGGCATCGAGGCCTACAAGCACCTGATCACCCCGCTTCAGGACGAGGACCTGGCGGCCCACCCGGATGCCGAGCTCCTGCGCCACCTGAAGCAGACCTGCCGGCCGCTCATCATCGATGGGCCCAACTGTGTCATCGGGAGCCTGCCGGACGGCAGCCTCTTCATGGTCCAGGACCGCAAGAAGCTCCGGCCGGGGGTGGTCGGCGGCAAGCCGGGCATGTTCGCCTTCTCCTCCGAGATCTGCGGCCTGGACGCCGCCATCCCGGTGCGGGACAAAAGCCGTGATTTTCAACCGATGTTTCTCGATACGGCGGTCGTCGGCCCCGACCGCCGGGAGATCCGCTTATGCAGCCAGAAAGACCCATTACCCCCTCCACGCTGAGCGTCAAGGACCTCCGCTGGCAGATCCAGTGGGACAGGGAGGCCTGCACCCTCTGCGGCAAGTGCACCGCCGTCTGCCCCGTCAACGCGATCGAACTCGGGGTTTTCCGCAAGCGGCTGCTCGATCCGCCGGTCGGGTTCCAGGAGACTCCGGCCACCATCTATCGCTCCTACTACGGCATCCGCCAGAAGACCGACCCGGCCTATGCCTGTGTGGGCTGCGCCATGTGCAACCTGGTCTGCCCCAACAACGCCATCGCCCCGGCGCGCGCCGATGAGGCCGACAAGCTGCGCTTCCAGCTCGACCGCGGCGGCCAGCCGCGTCGGCGCGGGGGGCGGCGCAACGTGCCCGGGGTCCTGCTCGACCGGATCAAGTTCGTGCGGATTTCCATGCTGACGGACCCCGCCCTCGACGCCGGCCGCCACGAGTTCGAGCTGCGCACACTCCTCGGCCGGGTGCTGCCGCCCGAGGAGAACCTGAAGCACCTGCGCGCGCACGGGTGGGTCCCGCCGGTGCGCGAGATCTACCCGCTTATCATCGGCGGCATGTCCTTCGGGGCCCTTTCCCCGAATATGTGGGAGGGGCTGCAGCTGGGGGTGGCCTATCTGAACGAGGAGCTGGGAATGCCGGTGCGCATGTGTACCGGGGAGGGGGGCTGCCCGCCGCGGCTCCTGCGCTCGCGCTTTTTGAAATACGTCATCCTGCAGATCGCCAGCGGCTACTTCGGCTGGGACGAGATCCTGCACGCCCTGCCCGCAATGAAGGTGGACCCCTGCGCCATCGAGATCAAGTACGGCCAGGGCGCCAAGCCCGGCGACGGCGGGCTGCTCATGTGGTACAAGGTCAATCGCCTGATCGCCGCCATTCGCGGGGTGCCGGCCGGTGTCAATCTGCCGAGCCCGCCGACCCACCAGACCAAGTACTCGATCGAGGAGTCGGTGGCCAAGATGATCCAGTCCATGAGCATGGCCTGGGGGTTCCGGGTGCCGGTTTACCCCAAGATCTCCGGGACCTCCACCGCGCTCGCGGTGCTGAACAACCTCACTCGCAACCCCTATGCGGCGGGGCTTGCGATCGACGGTGAGGACGGGGGCACCGGGGCGGCCTACAACGTTTCCATGAACCACATGGGGCACCCCATCGCGAGCAACATCCGCGACGGCTACCTCACCTTGGTCAAGCTCGGCATGCAGAACCAGCTGCCGCTGTTTGCGGGCGGCGGGATCGGCAAGAGCGGCAACCTCGCCGCCAACGCGGCCGCCCTGGTCATGCTGGGGGCGAGCGGGGTGCAGACCGGCAAGTACATCATGCAGGCGGCCGCCGGCTGTCTCGGCTCGGAGACCGACCGGTGCAACATCTGCAACATCGGTCTCTGCCCGAAGGGCATCACCGCCCAGGACCCGCGGCTCTACCGCCGGCTGAACGTGGACGACGTGGCTCAGCGGGTGGTGGACGTGTTTCTATCGTTTGATACGGAGCTCAAGAAAATCGTCGCCCCCCTGGGCCGCTCGACCTCGCTGCCGATCGGGATGTCCGACGCGCTGGGGGTCGACGACTACCACACGGCGGAGCGGCTGAGCATCAAGTACGTCGTTTAAGAAGAGGGTCGCCCGTCGGCCGGTCGGCCCGTCAGCCCGTCCAACACTGACCGACCGACCGGCCGACGGGCCGACGGGCCGACCGGAGTAAAAACATGAACGAACCCAAGCAACGCCAGGTTTCACCCCCATTTGTGATCTGCGGCCGGCCGGCCGGGGAGCGCGTGAGCTCCCGCGTCCTCGAGGAACAGATCCAGGCGGCGGTGGCCGCGGGGCACCGCCGCCTGCAGATCGAGGCCTACGGCCAGCACGGCATCGGCGGCAGGCTCTGGCGCGCCGGCACGGAGGGGGTCGGCCTGCGCGTCACGGGCCATCCCGGCCAGCGTGTCGGCGCCATGGGCTTTGCCGGCACCCGGATCGAGGTTTTCGGTCCGGCCTCCGACGATGTCGGCTGGCTCAATGCCGGGGCCGAGATCACCGTCCACGGCCACGCCGGAAACGGCGCCGCCAACGGCATGGCCCAGGGGTGCATCTGCGTGGGCGGGAACATCGGCGCCCGCGGCATGACCATGACCAAGCATAACCCGCGCTTCGATCCGCCGGAGCTCTGGGTGCTCGGCTCGGCCGGGGATTACTTCGGCGAGTTCATGGCGGGCGGGGTGGCCGTGATCTGCGGCCACGAGGCGCAGGCGCCCGACAATGTCCTCGGGTACCGGCCGCTCGTCGGCATGGTGGGGGGGAGGGTCTTCTTCCGCGGCCCGCATGCGGGCTTCAGCCAGGCGGATGCGCGCCTCGCGCCGATCGGGGATGCCGACTGGCAGTGGCTTTCATCGCGCCTGGCGGCGTTTCTCAAGAAGATCAGCCGGACCGAGCTCCTCAAGCCCTTGAGCGAGCGGCGGGACTGGCAGCTCCTGGTGGCCCGCCGGCCCAACGAAAAGGCCGGCCGGGCGGTGCGCGCCGTGGCGGCCTTCCATCGCGAGGTGTGGGATGCGGAGCTCGGTCGGGGCGGGCTGATCGGGGACTTGAGCCCGGTCGACCGCGGGGTGATCCCTTTGATCGTGACCGGCGATCTGCGCCGCTTCATCCCGGTCTGGGAAAACCAGAAATACGCCGCCCCCTGCGAAGCCTCCTGTCCGACGGGGATTCCGGTGCAGCGGCGCTGGCAGCTCATCCGCGAGGGGCGGGTCGAGGAGGCCGTCGATCTGGCGCTGGCCTACACGCCCTTTCCGGCGGCCGTGTGCGGCTATCTCTGCCCGAATCTCTGCATGGCGTCCTGCACCCGCGCCGGGGCGGCGATGGCGCCGGTGGATACGACTCAGATCGGCCAGGCCAGCATCCGCGCCAAGCTCCCCGAGCTGCCCCCTGTGAGCGGCAAGCGGATCGCCGTGATCGGCGGCGGCCCGGCGGGGCTCTCGGTCGCCTGGCAGCTCCGGCTGCGCGGGCACGAGGCCGTGGTCTATGAGCGGGCAGGGCGCCTGGGGGGGAAGTTCACGCGCGTGATCCCCGACAGCCGCATCCCCCGGGAGGTGATCGAGACCGAGCTCGGGCGCGTGAAGGAGATCGTGCCCCATGTCTATCTCCAGCAGCCGCTCGGTCCTGAGGAGACCGCCCGGCTGCGCGAGGATTTCGATTACCTGGTGCTGGCCACCGGCGCGCAGCGGCCGCGCACCTTGCCGGTGCCGGGCATCGAGCGCGCCGTCAGCGCCCTCGATTTCCTGGAGGCCGCCAAGGCCGGGACCGCCGCCTGCGGCCGGCGGGTCGTGATCATCGGCGCCGGAAACGTCGGCTGCGACGTCGCCACCGAGGCCCACCGGCTGGGGGCGGAGTCGATCACTCTGATAGACGTCCAGACCCCGGCCTCCTTCGGGAAGGAGCGGCGCGCGGCCGAGGCGGTCGGCGCCACCTTCCGCTGGCCCGTCACCACGGCCGCGATCACCGCAACCGGGGTGCGGCTCGCCGACGGGGAGGAGATCCCCGCCGACACGGTGATCGTCTCCATCGGCGAGGCGCCCGATCTTTCCTTTCTGCCCGAGGGGATCGCGGTCGAACGCGGCTTCGTCACGGTGAACGCGGAATACCGCACCAGCGACCCGAAGGTGTTTGCGATCGGGGATCTGGTCAAACCCGGGCTTCTCACCGAGGCGATCGGGGCCGGGCGCCGGGTGGCGCAGCTCATCTGCGACGAGTCCGACGGGCGCACCCCGGCGCCCTTCCGGCGCCAGATGATCGAGAAGCGCCGGGTCACCCTGGAGTATTTCGATCCCCGCATCGTCGCCTTCGGCGATCTCGCCCAGTGCGGCTCCCAGTGCCTCTCCTGCGGAGCCTGCCGCGACTGCGGGGTCTGTGTCGCGGTCTGCCCGCAGGGGGCGATCCGCCGCCATGATCTCAGCGGCACCTACGAGTACGTTGTCGACGCGCGTTTGTGCATCGGCTGCGGGTTTTGCGCCGGGGCCTGTCCCTGCGGGGTGTGGAACCTGGAGGAGAATTTTCCATTGGAATGAGGGCCGGCCGGTCTCCTGTCCGCCCGTCGCCCGAAAGGCAACTGACATGTCGCTTACCCATCTGACGTCGTGCGAAATTTCCGACAAGCCGAGGGAGGCCTGCGGGATCTTCGGGATCTGCGGGCATCCGGAGGCAGCGGCCATGACCTACTTCGGCCTCTACGCCCTGCAGCACCGGGGGCAGGAGAGCGCGGGCATCGCCGTCGCCCGCGGCGAGGCCATCGTTGCGCACAAGGGCATGGGGCTCGTGCCCGATGTCTTCGACGTGAACCACCTGGAGGAGCTCGAAGGCTGCTGCGCCATCGGGCACGTGCGCTACTCCACCACCGGCAGCTCGATCCTGACCAACGCCCAGCCCTTCATCGTCCGGCACCGCAACAAGTCCTACGCGGTGGGGCACAACGGCAACATCACCAATGCCCGCAGCCTCAAAGAGGAGCTCGAGCAGGTCGGCTCCATCTTCCAGTCCACGATGGACAGCGAGGTGTTTCTGCACCTGTTCGTCAAGAGCTTAACGCACGGGTTCGAGGAGGCCCTGGTCCGCTCGGTCGCCCGGCTGGAGGGCGCTTTTTCCTTCGTCATGTTGACCAGCCGCGGGGAGGTGATCGGCATCCGCGATCCCCACGGCTTCCGCCCGCTTTGCCTCGGCCGCTTGAACGGCTACCATGTGCTGGCCTCGGAGAGCTGCGCGCTCGATCTGGTGGAGGCGCAGTTCGTGCGCGAGATCGAGCCCGGCGAGATCGTGATCATCACGCACGAGGGGTTGCGCAGCATTAAAACGCCGCCGGCCCCGCGGCGGGCGCTCTGCATTTTCGAGCTCATCTATTTCGCGCGCCCGGACAGCACGATCGACGGCCAGAACGTCTACCTCGTGCGCAAGGCCCAGGGCCGTCAGCTCGCGCGGGAGGCGCCGGTCGCGGCCGATTTCGTCATGCCGTTTCCGGATTCCGGGACCTATGCCGCCATCGGCTACACCGAGGAGTCGGGGATCCCGTTCGAGCTGGGGATGATCCGCAACCACTACGTCGGGCGGACCTTCATCCAGCCCACCCAGAGCATGCGCGATTTCGGCGTGCGGGTGAAGCTCAACCCGGTGAAGGAGCTCCTGAAAGGCAAGGAGATCATCATCATCGACGATTCGATCATCCGCGGCACCACGGTCAAGACCCGGGTCAAAGCGCTGCGCGAGCTGGGGGTGCGACGCGTCCACATGCGCATCGCCGGCCCCCCGCACCGCTTCCCCTGCCATTACGGCATCGATTTTTCGACCCGCGGCGAGCTGATTGCGGCCGGCAAATCCGAGGCGGAGATCTGCCGCCTGCTCGGGCTCGACACCCTGCACTACCTTACCATCCCGGGGCTGCTCGCATCGACGGGCCTGCCCGAGCCGGAGAACCGATTCTGCAAGGCCTGCTTCGATGGACGCTACCCGGTGCTCTTCGACGAAGCGCTCTCCAAGGACTGCCTGGAACAGGAGTGCTGAGAGCCCCTGGCGGCGGCAACCGAATCGTTTCCCGCGGCTTGCGCTTTCACCCTCTCCGGTGTAAAATCCCACCCATATGCCGCCGTCCGCATCGACGCTGGAAGGGGCGGCGCGCAGCGGGAGGATCCGATGATCGAGTCGAAATACCTCAAGGACAACATCGAGAACATCCAGAAGCTGATGGGCATTTCCGCCCTGAAGAATTTTGAGACCAAGAGCCTCGGTAAGCTCCTGAAATTGAGCAAAATCCGTGAGTACGAGGACGGGGAGACCATCATCCGCGAGGGCGATGTCGACCCCTGGCTCTACATTCTGCTCGCCGGCAAGGTGCGGGTCGTCAAAGAGGGGCTCGAGATCGGCAGCATCGATAAAAAGGGCGACATCTTCGGCGAGATGCGCATCGTCGACAGCATGGACCGCTCGGCCACCACCAAGGCCGTGGGCAAGACCATCTGCCTCGCGGTGGACACCGCCGCCGCCAGCCGCATCAGCCCCCGGACCCCCGAAGAGGAGAAGCTCGATTTCCTCCTGCTCCTCTACCGCATTTTCGCCGAGTACATGTCGATCCGCCTGCGGGCGACCAACTCCGAGCTGATCGCGGCCAAGAAGAAGATCAAGCATCTCATCGCCAAACTCTAACGTCCGGTTGCGTCCCAAGCCCAATTTCGGCGTGGTTCGTCGCCTCGCCGTCGCTGCGGCGTACATGAGTACGCCTCGCTCCGCGAGGCTCGAACGCCTTGAACTTGGGCTTATGACGCAACCGGAAGGCGTTTTTTTGCAGCTGCCGCTTATAGCGTTGTACGCCGCCTGCGGCGGCGCTTCATCCGCAAGTAAGTCCAGATTTAGTGGGAGCGGCTCACGGCCTTCGCAGCCAGGCGGCTTCGGCGGCGTAGGCTCCAGCCACGATCCGATCGCGGCAACCAGCCTTTGCCGCTGGCTACGGCACCCCGCCCTCTCCCGCCACGTCGGGGGAGAGGGTGCCGTATTCCTCACCCGCGGCGATGCCGGCGGCCGCCTCCGGCCGCTTTTTTTCCTAAGCCGTTTTGAGCAGCCGGGGCGTCGCGTTGACAGGTCCCATTTCGGCCATAGCGTTAGGCCGAGACCGCAAATTGATTCCAACCAAATTTTCAACTTCACGAGGCGGAGGGACACATGGATGCCCAATCATACTGCCACACGGTCACGCACGAGCTCACCGCCTGGAAGGCCAAGATCTACGATGTGATCCGCCGAAGCGAGAAGCTGCCCGCCAAACAGCAGAAAAAAGTGGCCCCGGTGATCGGCGACCTGAACGCCGTGGTCGACGACATCGAGGCGCGGCTCGAGCGTCTGTCGCGGGAGTGCCCGGCGGAGTTCGGCGCCGAGCGCGGCGACATCCAGTCCAAGATGGGCGCGGTGCAGCACGCCTGGAAGCGTGTCTGGGGCGCAATGGGCGAGGAGGAGTACGGGATCGGCGGGGCGTAGATCAGGCTCGAAGCGCGCGGTTTGAATTCGGGGAGCGTCAAAGAACCCACCGCGGGGTCGACCCGGGCTGAGCGCATATCCACCTGACATGGATCACTGCCGCAGTGACAGGTCACTCCAGCGCCGTGCCCCAGTCGTAGGAGCGCTTGATGTAGTTCAGGAAGAGCGTGGGCTCGGTGCGCAGAACGCCGTCGATCTTGTTGATCTTCTCGAAGACAAGTTCGCTCAGCTCGCTCAGGTCCTTGAGGACGAACTCCGTGTCGATCCCGCTGCCGCCGGTGGTCTGCACGATGTGCCACAGGCACTTGATGGCCCGGAGGTCGCGGATGATCCTGTCCATCTTGCGCACTTCGACATGGATCCGGATCGTGCCCACCACCTCGAAGCCCAGCTTGAGCGGGTTGCTGACAGCCACGATCTGGATGACCCCCTGCTCGATCAGCCGTGAAAGCCGGATGCGCACCGTGGCCTCGGAGATACCGAGCCGTTTGGCGATCTCGGTGTTCGGCACCCGCCCGTCCTTCTGCAAGAGCTCGATCATCCGGCAGTCGAGCGGATCGATAGCCTTCCGGCGGTTGCTCCCGTTGATTCGTTTCATCATGTCCCCCTGATCGCCGGCCGGGTTTTCAGCGCGTTTGGCCGAAGCATTGCCTGAATCTAAAAATTTAGCGGATGTAAATTAGCCTTATTCGTAATTTTATGTCAATTAAATTCTTTCTTTCGTACCAACCACCCATTATCTTCTTGACAACATTGCCCGCTTTGACTACACTCCGCAACCAGTTGAAACCTGTTGCGGAAAAACTTCCTGTCCCGAATCAATCTTTCGACCAAGGAGGAATCAGCATGGCACTGCCGATCATGAAGAACTACATCAACGGCGAGTGGGTGGGGTCCGCCACGACGACCTTCGGCGAGGTGTGGAACCCGGCCACGGGCGAGAAGATCGCCCGGGTGCCCTACGGCACTGCCGAAGACGTGGACACGGCCGTGAGGGCCGCCCGGGAGGCGTTCTGGGAATGGCGCACGACCCCGCCGCTGACCCGGGCGCGGTACCTGTTCCGCCTCAAGGATGCCTTCGAGGAGAACTTCGAGGAGATCGCCCGGGTGCTGACCACCGAGCAGGGCAAGGTGATCGACGAGGCCCGCGGCGAGGTGCGGCGCATGATCGAAAACGTCGAGCACGCCACCGGGGTGACCACCCTGCAGTGCGGCTACACGCTGGAAGACATCGCCAAGGACATCGACTGCATGGGTCACCGCCAGCCGGTCGGGGTGTTCGCGGCCATCGCCCCCTACAACTTCCCGGCGATGGTGGCCTGGTGGTTCCTGCCCTATGCCGTCGTCAGCGGCAACACCTTCATCGTCAAGCCCTCCGAACAGGTGCCCATGACCCAGACCAAGATCTTCGAGATCCTCGACCAGATCGGCCTGCCGGAGGGCGTGGTCAACATGGTGCACGGCTCCAAAGATGTGGTCAACGGGATCCTGAATCATCCCGGCATCAACGGGGTCTCCTTCGTCGGCTCCTCTCCGACGGCCAAGTACATCTACGAGCGCTGCGGCGCGACCGGCAAGCGGGTGCAGGCCCTGGGCGGCGCGAAAAACATCGTGGCCGTCATGCCGGATGCCAACCTGCTTGCGGCCATGCCCTCCCTGATCACCTCGTTTTACGGCTGCAGCGGCCAGAGATGCCTCTCCGGGGCAATTCTGGCCCCGGTCGGCGACGTGGCCGGGAAGCTGGTCGAACAGTTCACCGCGGCGGCAAAGCAGATTCGGGTCGGCGATGGCCTGGACGAGAAGACCTCCATGGGTCCGGTGGTGAGTGCGGCCCACCAGAAGCGGGTGCTCGGCTACATCGAAAAGGGCATCGCCGAGGGCGCGACGCTCCTTCTGGACGGCCGGGGCTGCAAGGTCGCGGATTACCCGAACGGTTTCTTCGTCGGGCCGACGATCTTCGACAACGTCACGCCCGATATGACCATCGCCCACGAGGAGATCTTCGGACCGGTGGTGAGCATCGTGCGCTGCAAAACCCTCAGCGACGCGATCGAACTGATCAACACCCGCGGGTTCGCCAACGCCGCCTGCCTCTACACCGGCAGTGGCGCCGTGGCGCGCGAGTTCAAGTACAAGGTCAAGCCGAGCATGATCGGGATCAATATCGGCATCGCCGCCCCGATGTCCTTCTTTCCCTTCGGAGGGGCCGGCCAATCCATGTTCGGCGACATCAAGGGCCACGGCCAGGAGATCTTCCAGTTTTTCACCGACACGAAAGTCGTGATTCAACGCTGGCTATAGGCGACGTTGCCGAAAGCCCGGCTTCGGCGTTGCGCTGCGCGACGCGGTCGCTGCGGCGTACTGTGAAGTACGCCTCGCGCCACGTCGCTTGCGCGCCTTGAACCCGGAGCTTTGGGCAAAGCCGCCATTTCGAACCCTTTCATCGGGAGGCACTCATGCCACTGCAGAATTTCGGCAGCATCCTGAACTTCGCCGAGGAGCTGGAGAGCCAGGACCGGCAGTTTTACGAAGCCGCCGCGGGCAACCCGGCCTGCGCCGCCTACCGGGGGCTCTTCACCGAGCTGGCCGACGGCGCCGCCAAAAACGTCAAGTTGGTTCAGCGCATCCGCCGCGAGAACGTCACTGAGATGATCCTGGAGCCCATCACGGATTTCATTCGGGCCCCGTTCTGCGAAGCCTGTGAGGGCGCCGCCGTGTGGGGCGCCGCCGAGGTCCTGGCGACGGCCAAACGGCTGGAAGCCCGGGCCGAAGGCTACTACACCGCGGCGTCGGCGAAGATCAAGGCCCTGCCCGAGGTGGCCCGGGCCCTGAAGGGTCTCGGCAAACAGAGAACGGCCAGGGCCGCCAAGCTCGCCTCCGCCTGAACCGCGCACCGCTAAAAGGAGATCCTTATCATGACCGACACCGCCAAACGCGTCCAGGAGTACGCCGCTCACAGTTTCCACACCTGGAGCCGGCAGAAGGGGTGGAAAGCCCCGCTCCTGGTCAACGATGCCGAGGGCATCTATTTCTACGACCACACCGGCAAGGCCTACATCGACTTTTCCTCCCAACTCATGTGCTCCAACCTCGGCCACAAGAACCCGGCGGTGATCGAGGCCATCGTCCGGCAGGCCGAAAAGCTCCCCTACATCGTGCCGAGTTTCGCCAACGAGGCGACCATCGCCGCGGTGGAGGCCCTGCGCACGGTCATGCCGCCGGGGCTCGACCGGTTCTTTTTTTCCACCAGCGGCACCGAGGCCAACGAAGCGGCGATCAAGATGGTACGCCAGGCCTGCGCCCCCGCCTACAAGGTGATCTCCCGCTACAAGTCCTACCACGGCTCCACCGCCGCCAGCATCTCGCTCACGGGCGACCCCCGGCGCTGGTACGCCGAGCAGGCCCGTTGTACAGTGCCGGGGGTGTGCTTTGCACCCGACAGCTACTGCTACCGCTGCCCTTTCGAGCTCACCTACCCCCAGTGCGGAGTGCAGTGCGCCCGGTACCTCGACTACATGATCCGCGAGGAGGGCAACGTGGCCGCCATGATCGTGGAGCCGATCGTCGGCACCAACGGCCGGCTGATCCCCCCGCCCGAGTACTACCCCATGCTGCGCGCGATCTGCGATACGCACAAAGTGATGCTGATCGCCGACGAAGTCATGTCCGGCTGGTTCCGCACCGGTACCGCCTTCGCCATGGAGCACTGGGGTGTTGTCCCGGACCTGATCACGACGGCCAAGGGAGCGAGCGGCGCCTACACCCCGGTGGCCGTCACGGCCGCCTCCGCGAAACTATCCGAGTTCTTCGAAGAGGAGGTGTTCTGCCACGGCCACACCTACGCCTTCCACCCGCTCTCGGCCGCGGCCGTCCCGGCCGCCATCGACGAGCTGAAGAAGCTCATGGCCTCGGGGCTGCCGCAGCGCGTGGCCGCCCATCTGAAAACGAGGCTCTACGAGCTGGCGGAGAGGCACCTGTCGGTCGGTGATGTGCGCGGGATCGGTCATTTCTGGGCGCTCGAGCTCGTCAAAAACCGCAAGACCCGGGAGCCCTTCGACGTGAAGGCCGAGAAATTCAGCACCAAGGCCCTGATGACCGGGCGGGTCGCCGCGGACGCGATGCAGCGCGGGGTCTACATCAGCCCCTGGTACGACACGCTGGTAATCGCTCCGCCGCTGATCATCACCGAGGCGCAGGTGGACGAGGCCCTGGCGGTTCTAGAAACATCCCTGGCGATCGCCGACCGCGAGGCGGTCGACAGCGGGACGCCGGTGTCCCACAGCACTGCATATGCGGGGGATCATTAACAAACGACAGCCGGCAGCCCCCGACGGGGTTTGACGCTCGCCGTCATTCCTCGGCAGAGAACCATCGCGGCTGATTATCCCCTTCAATTCCAATTTCAAAAAACAGGACCGGCCAGGGCGGAGCCCCGGCCGGTCCTGTTTTTCAGCTAACTTTTTCTAAATGTTTTCGAAGACCTGCCGATGCTATTAGAAGCAAGGACCGCTATTCATTGCTTGACTACCCGGCGCCGGTTCTCTATAAAGGGCGCATTCAGGGGAAGGCCCGTGCGGCCGGGCACTCTCCTATCAGACCCAACCTGTTAAGACCATTGGTCTTTCGGATAAAACTGCGGCGGCTTATGGCGACGGTCAATCTGAAGAAGCGCGAGGTGGAATGCAAGATCGTCTACTACGGTCCCGGCCGTTGCGGCAAAACCACAAACCTCCAGTACATCTTCCAGAACAGCCGCCGCTACATGATCGACGACATGGTCTCCATCAAGACCAAGGGGGACCTGACCCTGTTTTTTGACTTCGTCCCCATGGGGCTTGGAAAAATCAAAGGTTGCGAGGTGCGGGTCCAACTCTACACGGTCCCGGGTCAGGTCAAGTATGTCTCGACCCGCAAGCTGGTGCTCAAGGGGGCGGACACGGTGGTGTTCGTCGCCGACTCGATGCGCGTGCGGCACGAGCACAACATCGAATCGATCAAGGATCTGGCGCAAAACCTGAAGGATTACGGGTTGAACATCCTTAAATTCCCCTTGATCATGCAGTGGAACAAGCGCGACCTCGCCGACCAGGGCGTCCCTCTGATGTCGGTCGAGGAGATGAACTCGTTTTACAACCGCCAACTCAAGGCCCCCGCCTTCGCCGCCAGTGCCACCACCGGCATGGGGGTGAACGACACCCTCAAGGCCGCCCTCGTCCTGACCCTCAAGTCCATCAAGAGCCAAGCCGGCTGGGAATAAAATTGCCACCGGCTAAGGCCGGCAGCAATTTTATGGTGCTAAAATTTTTTGGCTGCTTCGCTGAGAAGCGCCTGCACAGGGGGCGCCCACCAGAGGTCCATAAACCCCTGGTTGGTCTGCTCACGGGCGGCCAAAAACTGGTTGCGGATTCCATTTACGCGGTGCTGCTTGGTCAGGGGGAAGCCGAACGGCGGAAGATCGACAATTTTCTGGATTTGCGACAACGCCTGCGCTTCAACTTCACCCTCGGGGCAAACCGCGTCCACCAGCCCGGCGGTTCGAGCGTCCTCCGGTGACAGGAATTCACTCAGGTACTCCAGCCGGAGCGCAGTCCGATCACCGGCCGCTTGCCGCAGCATGAGATCCGCCAGGTACGGGACGGGCAGGCCGATCTTGACTTCGTTTAGGCTGACCAGCTTACGGCCGGCCGCAATAAAGCGAAAATCGCAGGCCAGGGCCAGGATCGCCCCCGCCCCGTTGGCATGCCCGGCGATGGCGGCGGCGGTCGGGATAGGAAGGGTGTAGAGCTCGAGGGCCGTGTCCTCGAACCGGATCCAGAAATCGGACATCTCCTGCCGGCTCAGCTTGAGCAGGACCGGCAGGTCCAAGCCGATTCCGAAAAACTTGTTGCCGCCGGCCAGCACCAGCCCCCGGAAGCGACTCTTCACCTCATCCAGGGCCGCTGAGAGCTCCGCCACCATTGGTGGCCCGATGGCATTGGTGACGCCGTTGGACAATCTCAGCACGGCCAGGGAGTCGTGGTCTTCCAGCACGATGTTCTTCATAATCGCCTTTCCTTCAACTCGAGATAGGGGTTCAGCCCGGCATCCCGGCGGCGCCTTCCTTCTGTGATAGCCCGCTAGCCCGAAAGCTCCTTCAACTCGGCCAGGATCCTCGGCAGCGCGCTGCCGGCGTTTTCCTGAATGGTGAGATCGGCGCCGGGGAAGGCGCGCTCGGGGTTTATCTCCACGATTTTGGCACCCTGGTCGCGAGCCACGCACGGCAGCGCGGCGGCCGGCTGGACCACGGCCGAAGTGCCGATGACGAGCATGAGCCGGCAGCTGCCGGCCTCACCCCAGGCGCTCTCCAGGGCTGCGGGCGGCAGCGACTCGCCGAAGAGTACCGTGTTGGGTTTGAGCACGCCGCCGCATGCACAGCGGGGCGGCGTACCCTCGGGGATTTTCGGCGCGCGGTACTCCTTGCCGCAGCGCACGCATAAGATCTCCCTTAAGCTGCCGTGGATCTCAATTACGTTGCGGCTGCCGGCCTTACGGTGCAGGCCGTCGATGTTTTGAGTGATCACGCGGCGCAACAGCCCTAGCGCCTCCATCCCGGCCAGCGCCAGGTGGCCGGGGTTGGGCTTGTAGGCGTCGTAATTGCGGATGAACTCGCCGCGGATGCTCCAGTACTTGGACGGGTCCTGGCGGAAGACCTCGATCGAGGCGTAGACGGTCGGGTCAAATTTCTCCCAGAGCCCGCCCTTGGACCGGAACGTCGGAATCCCGCTATCCGCGCTGATGCCGGCACCGGTGAGCGCCGCGCAGGGCTGGTGGGCGGCGATCAGCTCGGCCGCCTGTCGGTAGAGAGACGCCATGGGTATTCGGGTGGGCAACTGCCGCCGGATCAGATATCTTCCATCACGAGCTCGGTGCTGATCTGCACACAGCCCTTGAGTGTACGGGCCACCGGGCAGGAGTCGGCGTGCGCCTCATGGGCCCGAACAGCCGCCTCGCGGTTCTCGGGGGTCAGTTTGAGGTGGTAGTCCACGTGGATCCGCTTGACCACAAGGACCCGCCCCTCCTTCTCGACCTCTCCCCGAGCCTCGCACACCAGCCGGCCGTAACCGGCGGGGATTTTGCGCGCCTCCAGCGCGCCGCCGAAGGTCCCGGTCAGTTAGCCGGCGGCGGCGGCAACGAGGTAGTCCAGCGTGGAAGCATGCGGCTCGTGGACCTGGGTGTCCACGCCGTAATGCTGGGCGATCTCCGAGTGCACCCCGAAGAACACCGGCGCCGCGACATGGGGCAGATAGGCGCGTCGCAGCGGGCCTTTCACCCGTTCGATCTTGACCCGGGAAGTGTAGGCGATGTCACCGGCCATGACCTTCTCCTTTCAGGCATTCGGGGTTCTCGATTAGGGCAGGGAGCCAATGGATCCGGCGCCGTCAGCCGCTGACGCTTGCGTGTCCGTCGAGTGGCATTATGCTTTACACCATAAGAATGCGCATCGCAATGGCAAGCACCGCTGAGGAGAACCGCTTGATCATTCAAGCCGAAGTCACCATCCAGGCCCCGCTTCCGGTCGTCTGGCATGTTTTTTCCCACCTGCAGGACTGGAAAGAGTGGAACACCGCCTGCGACTCCTGCCGCTTCACTGCAGGGCAGGCGCTGTCCGAGGGCGCCTGCTTCACCTTCGTCGTCAAACCGATCATCTTCCCGGTGCGGGTCGAGCCGCGGGTGGTGCGCTGTGAGCCAGGCCGCGAGGTGGTCTGGGAGGGCGAGCGGCTC
>JBFYWX010000395.1:0-2618 GCA_041310825.1 Desulfobacteraceae bacterium
CTCCCAGCTCCCGGAAGGAGAATCTGCGCTCACTGCATCGGCCGTTATCGCGGCTAAGGGCGTTGGAATGTTAGCCGGTGTCGGGATAGTCATGCGTTATGTGCTGCCTCCACTTCTTCAGAAAATGGCTAATTCACAGGAATTGCTGAATGTTTTTGCGATTGCCTGGGCTGTTTTCCTCGGGGCCTTCAGCGATTTTCTCGGCTTCAGCAAGGAAGTCGGGGCGTTTTTGGCCGGTGTTTCGTTGGCCTCCACGGATTATCGGGACGCCATCGGAGCCCGTTTAACGGGACTGCGCGACTTTCTGCTGCTGTTTTTCTTCATTGACCTTGGAGCCCGGCTGGACTGGGGCACCGTCGGTTCACAGATCGGTGCATCCATGCTGTTTTCTGTTTTTGTTTTGATCGGCAATCCGCTCATCGTGCTGATCATCATGGGCGTAATGGGGTACCGTCGCCGCACGGGTTTTATGGCAGGGCTCACGGTTGCCCAGATCAGCGAGTTCTCCCTGATTGTCGCCGCCCTGGGGTTGAGCCTCGGTCATATCAGCCCGGAAACCATGGGGCTGATCACGCTCGTTGGAGTCGTGACCATTTTCGCTTCGACTTACATGATTCTTTATTCGGAGCCGCTCTACCGCTTTTTCTCCGAACCACTCAAAATTTTTGAAAAAGCGTACCCGTACCGGGAGGTGAGTGTTGACGTTTTTCAAATCCAGCCCGTTGTCGATGTCATCCTCGTTGGTCTGGGGAACTACGGCAGCGGACTGGCCGAGCATCTCTTGGACAGGAAAAAAAGTCTGGTAGCCGTGGACTTTGACCCCCGTGCGCTTGAGAAATGGCGCTCCAGGGACGTTACGGTTCTTTACGGAGACATGGGCGACCCGGAGCTTCATGAAGAGCTGCCTTTGAACAAGGCTAAGTGGGTGGTCAGTACCGTGCGTAGCAAAGAACTGAACCTTGCGCTCCTGAAATTTCTGACTCATCGAAAATTTGCCGGAAAAGTTGCGCTGACGGCGACTTCCCCCGAGGAGTGGGAGCTCTACAAGGCGGCCGGAGCGCATGTCGTGCTGCGGCCTTTCACCGATGCCGCCGAACAAGCAGCGGATTCACTCACCCATGCTAGAGGGATTTTCACGTCGACCATCGACTGGCCGATCGCCTTTAATGAGATACGGTTGAGGTCCGGCTCAATTTTTACGGGCAATAAAATTCATGAAATTCCGTTGAGGAGTTCCACCGGCACCTCGATACTTGCCGTGAACCGGGCCGGGCATGTGTTTTACGACCCCAATCCGGAATTTCGGATTTACCCTGGAGACCGGCTGGTGGTGATGGGGCCTCATGATGAGTTGAAGCGTGCGGAAGACCTGCTTGGACAATTGCGTGAAATCGATTCTTCAAGCACCCCTGACCAATTCGTCGTCGATGAAGTGCTGGTTCCCTGTAACTCCGATGTTGCAGGAAAAACCATGGCAGAGTTGAAATTCCGCCAACAATACAAGGTCACCGTGGTCGGGATTCGCCGCGGAGAGGAGCGCATCGTTTCCCCCGGACCGCATGAGCGCCTGGTCCCGAATGACCGGCTGGTGGTCTTGGGTGAAAGCGCAGCGGTGGAACGAATCAAACAAATATGCCCTGCCGGAGTGCCTACGGAATCGATGCGGACCGATAGTTCCTGATGTATGGCTTTTTTCAAAACTGGCAGATATCTACAATCCTAATCGGAGTGATATTCCGAAAGAGTACGCATATCCCCGCTGCGCTGCCTTAAGGCTCGAAAAACCGCGTTGCGGCATTTCTTCGACCGGTCAGCCGCCGGTAGGTGACTGCCGGGTATCCCAGAGCGATCACGGCGTGCACCTTCTCCTCACGGGGGATCTTCAGCCGGTCCATGATGGCGGGGTCCTTTCGGATGGCGCTGACGGCAAAGCCGATCAGACATGTGCCCAGGCCTAAGGTGCGCGCGGCGAGCAGGATGTTCTGAGTGGCGAGCAGGGCGTCCTCGGCCGGGCAACTGGCTCCCGGTGCCGCGCCGATGAGGATGGCGGCCGGGGCGGAGTGGAAGAGCCGGTCGCGTCCGCGCTCCTCCCAGTCGGCTAGAGCCTCGGCAACGCTTTGATGGTAGTCGCGGTAATAATCGGAAAGCTCCGGCCGGCCGATCAGCCGGAGCCCCCGGCGCAGGAGCGGGTTTTCGGCCATGCGGTTCAGGCGTTTGAAAAAGGAGCCCACCGTCTTTCCGAGCTCCAGCACGGCGGCCCGCGTGGGGAGTAAGGTGAAGGTCCAGCGCTGGCTGTTGGTGCCGGAGGGGGCCGTGGCGCCGATCCGGACGAGGTCCTCCAAAAGGGACCGTTCCACCGGACGCGGCTCGAAATAGCGGCAGGAGCGGCGCGAGGCCATCAGCCGTACGAGCTCGCCGGGATTTCCGGATCCATAGGGCAGCCACTCCGGGCGGAAGGCGAAGCTGTGAAAGCGGTAGCTCTGCGGGTCGAGTGCCTCCACCCGCACCGCCGCCACCGGGCAGACGGCGGCGCAGTGCCCGCATCCGAGGGAGTGCGCCCCGGTGACCGCGGCCTTGCCGTCCTGCATCGTCAGGGTCTGCGAAGGGCAGATGCGCAC
>JBFYWX010000409.1:0-3994 GCA_041310825.1 Desulfobacteraceae bacterium
CCTGCATCGGGCACCTCGACCCCTATTTTCTCGCCACCATGAACGAGACCCAGCAACTCCTGCGCCACCTCTTCCAGACCGGCAACGCCCTGACCATGCCCGTCTCGGCCACCGGCAGCGCGGGGATGGAGGCCTGCTTCGTGAACCTGGTGGAGTACGGCGACGAAGTGGTCGTGGCCGTCAACGGGGTCTTCGGCACCCGCATGTGCGACATCGTCACCCGCATCGGCGGCAAGCTCATCCGCGTGGACGGGGAGTGGGGCAGGGCGGTCGACCCGGCGGCGGTCGAAAAAGCGGTCAAGGGTTGCCAGCCCAAGGTCGTGGCCGTGGTGCATGCCGAAACCTCGACCGGGGCCTGCACGCCGCTCGCAGAGATTTCCCGGATCGCGCACGCGGCCGGCGCCCTCTTTTTGGTGGACTGCGTCACATCGCTCGGCGGCATGGATGTCCCGATCGACGCGCTCAAGGTCGATGCGGCCTACAGCGGCACCCAGAAATGCCTCTCCTGCCCCCCGGGCCTTTCGCCGGTCACCTTCAGCCCGGCCGCCATCAAAGCCCTCGAGCAGCGCAAACACCCGGTGGTGAGCTGGTACCTCGACCTCGGCATGGTGCGCGACTACTGGGGCAACGAACGCAAGTACCACCACACCGCGCCGATCAACATGGTCTACGCCATCCGCGAGGCCCTGCGCATCATCGCCGAGGAGGGGCTCGCGGAGCGCTTCGCGCGCCATCGCCTGAACCACCGCGCCCTCGTCGCCGGGCTCGAGGCCATGGGCCTCGCGATGCTGGTCCCCGAAAAAGAGCGGCTGCCGATGTTGAACGCGGTGTGCATTCCGGAGGGAGTGAACGACGCCAAGGTGCGCAAGGCCCTGCTCACCGATTTCGCCATCGAGATCGGCGGCGGCCTGGGCCAGTTCGCCGGCAAAGTCTGGCGCGTGGGCCTCATGGGCCACGCCTGCCGCCGGAAGAATGTCTTTCTCTTTCTTGCGGCACTTGAAACCGTGCTGAAGGCCGAAGGGTTCAAAGCCCGGCCGGGCGCCATCGAGGCGGCCGCTTCCGTCTACGCCGCCGCCTGATGCACGCTATCCGGCCGTCACCGCGTGGAGGCGGGGCCATGACTCTTTCACGAGGGGCAAGCACATGGTGCCACGCGCGCTGATCAGCGAGCTGCGGCGGATCGTGGGCGAGCGCCATGTCTGCGAGTCGCGCACCGCCTCCGAGCTCTACTCCTACGACGCCTCGCTCGCCAAGGGGGCGCCGGCCGCGGTGGTCTTTCCGGCCGACAGCGCCGAGACCGCACAGGTCGTGCGGGCGGCGGCGCGGGCCGGGGTACCCTTCGTGCCGCGGGGCTTCGGGACCAATCTCTCCGGCGGCACCGTCCTGCCCACCGGCGGCCTCACCCTCTGTCTTTCGCGCCTGAACCGCATCCTCGAGATCAACACCGAGAACCGCACCGTCCGCGTCCAGCCCGGGGTCACCAACCTCGAGCTCCAGAACGCGCTCGCCCCCCTGGGGTTTTTCTACGCCCCGGACCCCGCCAGCCAGAAAGTGGCCACCCTGGGCGGCAACGTGGGGGAGAACTCGGGCGGCCCGCGCTGCCTGAAATACGGGGTCACCACCAACCACGTCTTGGGCCTGGCGGCGGTCCTCTCCGATGGCGAGAGCCTGCAGCTGGGCGGCGCGGCGCCCGATCCGCCCGGCTATGACCTGCGGGGGCTTCTGATCGGCAGCGAGGGGACCCTCGCGGTCGTGACCGAGGTCACCGTGCGCATTCTGCCGCGGCCGGAAAAGGTGCTGACCCAGCTTGTCGTCTACGACGACGTGCCGGCGGCCGCCCGGTCGGTCGCGGACATCATTGCCGCCGGGATCGTGCCGGCGACGCTCGAAATGATGGATGCCCCGATCATCCGCGCGGTCGAGGAGAGCATCGCCTGCGGCTATCCGCGGGACGCCGCGGCCGTTCTGATCATCGAGGTGGAGGGTCCGGCCGCCGGTCTGGAAAAACAGGCCGAGCGCATTCGCGCGATCTGCACCGCCAACGGCTGCCGCGAGGTCCGGGACGCCGCCGGCGCCGCCGAGCGCGCACGCCTGTGGGAGGGCCGGCGCGGGGCCTTCGGCGCCGTGGCGCGACTGGCGCCGAACTACCTCGTCAACGACTGCACGGTGCCCCGCACCCTTCTGCCGGAAGCACTGGCGCAGGTGGCGGCCATTGCCGGAAGGTACGGGTTCGAGCACGGAAATGTGTTCCACGCCGGCGACGGCAACCTGCACCCGCTCATTCTCTTCGATTCCCGCGACCCCGACCAGCTCAAACGCGTGCACGACGCCGGCTGGGAGATCATGCTGGCCTGCGTAGCCCTGGGGGGGACCATTTCGGGCGAGCACGGCATCGGCCTGGAAAAGATGGAGGCCATGCGCCTTGTCTTTTCGGATGAGGATATCGCCGCCCAGCGCGCGCTTAAAGAGGCCATCGACCCGCTGGGGCTCCTGAACCCGGGCAAGATCTTTCCCGATACAGGCACCCCTTTCGCCTTCCGGGAGCATGCCGCCTGGGCCGCAACCGACGACGGCCTGTCGGACGCCGAGCGCGAAACCGCCGAAACCGTCCGGCAGGCACTGGCGGCCGGAGACGCCCTCGTGCCGCTCGGCAGCGGATCCCTCGCAGGGTTCGGGAACATCTCCGCCCGGCCGGCGAGGTTGCTGTCGACCGGCCGGCTCGCAGCGATGGTGACGATCGACCCCGCCAACCAGTTTTTCACAGCCGGCGCCGGGATGACGCTCGCTGCGGCCCAGGCCGCCCTGGCGGAACACAACCAGTGGCTGCCCCTGCGGCCCGCACTCGGCTTGGGCCGGCGCACCCTGGGAGGCATCACGGCCACCGGCGCCTGCGGCCCGGAGCGCTTCGCCTACGGGGCCCCGCGCAAACTTCTGTTAGGGCTGCGTTTCATCGACGGCCGGGGGCGCTTGATCAGCGCCGGCGGCAAGGTCGTTAAAAACGTGGCTGGATACGACCTGACCCGGCTCATGGCCGGATCGGCCGGAACGCTCGGCATCATCACCCGCGTGACCTTTAAAACCGCTACCCGCCCGGAGCGCTGTGCGCTGATTTCGGCCACCGGGAGCCTGGAGGCGTGCGCCGGGATAGCGACCCGGGTTCTCGGCTCGCATCTCAGCGCCGTGTTCGCGACGGCCGAGCCAGCGGAGGGCGATGATCTCTGGCGCCTGCGGCTTGGCTTCGAGGGGTTCGCGGAAACGGTCGCAGCCCAACTGGCACAGGCGGGCGCATTCATGGAGGGGTCCGGTGTCACGCCAGCCGAACCGGCGGACTACGATCTGATGGCGGGTCCCTTCGCCCCCCTGTACGAGCGCATCGACCGACATCCCTTCGTCGTGCGGGCGGGCGTCCCGGCGGAGCGCGCCGTTTCAGTCACCGCCTTTTTTCGGCGACAGGCCGCGGCCGGGCCGATTCTGGTCGATTTCGGCCTCGGTCGGATCCTCGCCGGCCTCACCCGGCTGGAGGAGGCCGCCTGGAGTGAGATCGGCCGCCGGGTGCAGGCACTGGGCGGATTCACCCTCCTCGAAAAGGCACCGATGCAGTTCAAACAGCACCACGATGTCTTCGGCCCACCACGGACAGAGTGGCGCCTCATGCGCCGGGTCAAGAACGCACTCGACCCCGAGCGCCTATTCGCGCCGGGAACGCTGCCGGGCCGGGTTTAAGTTCTCTAACGGTGCCGACCGGATTCCGGATGCGGTATGCGTGCTGGTGGAAGGCCCCGGAATTAAAAACCAGAACAGAGGAACAAGCGGATTCGACAGCTGATCGCGGCAGGAGCCTACTCCGCCGAAGTACAGGCTACGAAGGCCGGGAGCCGCTCCCACACCATCCGGTATCCTGTATCGCGCATCCGGCATTGATTACGCATTTAGTATGTTGACAGGCCGGGCTGAAATAAACTCGTGTCCATCCAGAAATGGTGGATTACGGCCC
>JBFYWX010000435.1:0-9990 GCA_041310825.1 Desulfobacteraceae bacterium
GGGATTTGCCCCTCGCCCTCCAGGCCAAACTGCTGCGGGTGATCGAAGAAAAGATATTTTTCCCGCTGGGGGCCACCCACATCACCCAGGTGGATGTGCGCATCATCTCCGCCTCCAACCAAGGTCTGGCAAAGATGGTGGCCCGGAAACGATTCCGGGAGGATCTCTACTACCGGCTGAATGTGTTCCGGATCGAGCTGCCCAGCCTGAGGGAGCGGCCGGCGGACGTGCCGCTTCTGATCGGCCACATCCTGCGACTCCAGAGTGCCCCGAAAGGCATGGCATCACCGGAGATTTCGGAAAACGCCATGCAGGTGCTCCTGAACTACCCTTATCCCGGGAACATCCGTGAACTGGAAAACATTCTCGAGCACGCCCTGATTCTGTGCCAGGAAAATACGTTGCGGCGCAAGCACCTGCCGGATTACCTGCGCCGCCCGCACGTGGCCGGCAGCAATGAAGCCTGCCGGCCGGCAGAGGCCGGGCTCTCCGAGCGGTCGCGTATCCTGGCGGCCCTCCAGCGCTGCGACTGGAACCGCCGCCTGGCGGCGGCGGCCTTGAGCATGGATCGCACCACGCTGTGGCGTAAAATGAAGCGCTACCAGTTGGCCCCGTAGGCATAGGCCAATTGTTGCAAACATGTTGCAAAAAAAATTGCAACATGTTAAACATTTGATTTTTAATTATTTAATTTTTATAGTGTTGCAACGCTTGCAACTGCTTACAACCTGCGAACCACTCTCCTCGAAATCGGTCTCGAACATAACCCCCAGCGATAACAGCAAAAGTTAGCGCGCATCGGGATTGGTACGCTCCATGCTTTGACGGCGGCAAAAGTAAGCCTTCGCTCAGGGTGGGCCATGGGACGCCGGATCAAGGTGTTGATCGTCGATGACGAGCCCGACATGCGGGTTTTCCTCTGCAACCTGCTGGGCGGCTGCGGCTATGAGGCCATCGAAGCCCAGGACCGGCAGGACGGGCTGCGCAAGGCCAAGGCGAAAAAGCCGGCGTTGATCATCCTGGATGTGACGATGCCCCGCGAAGAGGGGATCCAGCTCTATCGCGAGCTGAAAGAAAGCCGGACGCTGCGGACGATTCCGGTGATCATGGTCTCCAGCATCACGGAACGAACCTTTCTCCAGTACCGGAAATCCTACTGCACGCTGCCGGCGGCGGAAGGTCCGGACCGGCGGGGAGTGTATCTGAAAAAACCGCTGGATGCGGACGAACTGATCGGCTGGGTGCAGACCTTGACGGCGGGCGCAGCGGCCTGAGCAGGCAGGTCTCCCCTATAAGCTACGATTAGCGGAGGCGGAACTCCATCGGCAATCAGCATCTCAGGCGGTGAGGACTATGGCACTTCGAATCGGTTTTTACATCTGTCACTGCGGCATCAACATCGCGTTCCGGGTCCGGGTCGAGGATGTGGCCGCTTTTGCGCGCCGGCTGCCGCACGTGGTGGTCGCCCGCGACTACAAGTTCATGTGCTCGGACCCCGGTCAGGAGATGATCGAAAACGACATCCGCACCCATCACCTGAATCGGGTGGTGGTCGCCTCGTGTTCGCCGCGCCTGCACGAGAAGACCTTTCAGGCGGCTTGCCGCCGCGCCGGGGTCAACCCGTACCTGTTCCAGATGGCCTCGGTGCGCGAGCAGGTCTCCTGGGTCACCCTGGATGTGGACGAGGCCACGCGCAAGGCCAAGACCCTGGCCGCGGCCGCCATCCAGCGGGTGAGCCGCCACGACCCGCTGGACACCCGCACGGTTCCGGTGCATCCCGACGTGATGGTGGTGGGCGGGGGCATCGCGGGGATGCAGGCGGCGCTCGATGTCGCCGACAGCGGCCACAAGGTGTTTCTGGTGGAAAAGCAGTCCACGATCGGCGGCCACATGCTGCAGTTCGACAAGACCTTCCCGACCCTGGACTGTGCCGCCTGCATCGGGACTCCCAAAATGGTGGACGTTTCCCAGAACCCCAACATCACGCTCTATTCCTACAGCGAGGTCAAGGAGGTGAGCGGGTTCATCGGCAACTACACGGTTACGGTGCACCGTAAAGCGCGCTACGTCAAGGAGGGAGTCTGCACCGGATGCGGGGAGTGCGCCAAGGCGTGCCCGGTGACCATCCCCAACGACTGGGATGTGGGCCTCGGCACCCGCCAGGCCATCGGCCGGGCGTTCCCCCAGGCCATCCCCATCACCTTCGCCATCGAAAAAAAAGATCGGGCCCCCTGCGTCGCTGCCTGTCCGGCGGGAATCAACGTGCAGGGGTACATCCAGCTGGTAGGGCAGGGCAAATACGCCGAAGCGGTGCGGTTGATCATGGAGCGGCTGCCGCTGCCGGGCGTTCTGGGCCGGGTGTGCCCGCATCCCTGTGAGAGCCACTGCCGGCGTGCCGAAGTGGACGCCCCCGTCGCCATCCGCAACCTGAAACGCGTGGCCGCCGACCGGGTGGACCTCGCCGCTTTGCCCCTGCCGGAGATTGCGGATCGCCCCGAGCAGGTGGCCGTCGTGGGCTCCGGTCCGGCGGGGATCACGGCCGCCTACTACCTGCGGCTGCGCGGCTATCGCGTGACGATCTTCGAGGCGCTGGAGCAGCTGGGCGGCATGCTGCGGGTGGGGATCCCGGACTATCGCCTGCCGCCGGACATCCTCGACCGCGAAATCGCCCATGTCCTGCGGCACGGGATCGCGGTCAAAACCGGTCAGCGGCTGGGACGCGACTTTACGATCGAGAGCCTGACGGCCGAAGGTTTCGCGGCCGTGGTGCTGGCCATCGGCGCCCACCTGGGGCTCTCCGCGGGGATCCCCGGCGAGGGCGATTTCAAGAACGTATTGAATGCCGTGGAATGGCTGAGGGAGGTCAACCTCGGGGCCCGCGCCGTCCCCGGGCACCGGGTGGTGGTGATCGGCGGCGGCAACGTGGCGGTCGATGCCGCCCGGGTGGCCCGGCGCCTGGGCAGCGAGTCGGTCACCATCGTCTACCGTCGGACCCGGCAGGAGATGCCGGCCTACGCCGATGAGATCGAGGATGCGCTCGCCGAGGGCATCGATATCCGCTACCTGACGGCGCCGGCGCGGGTAATCGGGCAGGAGGGCCGGCTGACCGGTCTCGAGTGCCTCTGCACCGAACTGGGCGCACCGGACGCCGGCGGGCGCTGCCGACCCGTTCCGAAGGCCGGATCGGAATTCGTCATCGACTGCGATGTCCTCATCCCGGCCATCGGCCAGCGTATCGATATGAGCTGGGCCGCCGGCGCCGGGGCACCGGCCGCCACCGCCCGGGGGGCGCTGGCGGTGGACCCGCAAACCTCACAGACCAGCCGGCCGGGGGTGTTTGCCGCCGGCGATGCCGTCAGCGGGCCGGCGACCGTCATCGAGGCGGTGGCCGCCGGGCACAGGGCCGTGGAGGCGATCGACCGGTTTCTGCGTGGGGAGAATCTCTCCGATCTCGCGCAGCCATCCGCGGCGCCGGTCTCCGCCGAGGGGGACTGGGCAGAGGTCCCCGCGGCCGCATGCCGGGAAGAGCGCGCCATGCCCCGCCACCTGGGGTTGGCGGAACGCACGGATGCTTTTGCCGAGGTGGATCTCGGCCTCGACGAGGCCGAGGCCCGGCGCGAGGCGGGCCGCTGCCTCAACTGCGGGGTCTGCTGCGAGTGCATGGAGTGCGTGCGGGTCTGCGAAGCCAAGGCGATCGATCACGGCATGCAGCCCCAGGAGATCCAGGTGCAGGTCGGCAGCATCATCCTGGCCACCGGCTACGACCTGATGGACCCCGGCCCGATGCGCCAGTTCGGCTACGGGCGTTATCCGAACGTCTTCACCAGTCTGGAGTTCGAACGACTGAGCAACGCCACCGGCCCCACCGGGGGGCAGATCCTCGTCCGTGACGAAAACGGGCAGCTCACGCGCCGTCCGGAGAGCGTCGCCATCCTGCACTGCGTGGGCAGCCGGGATGTCAACTACCACGAGTACTGCTCGCGGGTATGCTGCATGTATGCCCTCAAATACACCCACCTCATCAAGGAAAAGGTGGGGCACGCGACCCGGGTCTACGACTTCTACATCGACCAGCGCTGTTACGGGAAGGGTTACGAGGAATTCTACCGCCGCTGCCAGGAGGAGGGGACCGTCTTCATCCGCGGGAAGGTGGCCGAAATCACGGACCAGGCCGAGTCCGATGCGGAGGCGGGCAAGCTGGTTGCCGTTGCGGAGGACACGCTCTCCGGCCAGCGTCTTAGGGTGCCGGTAGACATGGTCGTCCTGTGCGCGGCGATGGAGTCCCGCCGGGATACGGCCGAGGTCGGGCGGGTCTTCGGCGTGAACCAAGGGGCGGACGGCTTCTTCTTGGAGGAGCATCCCAAGCTGGGACCGCTCAACACGGCCACCGACGGCGTCTTCCTGGCGGGGACCTGCCAGGGGCCGAAGGACATCCCCGACACGGTGGCCCAGGCCTCCGGAGCGGCCGCCAAGGCGCTCTCGCTCGCCACACGGGGCAAGGTGGTCATCCCCTCGACGATCTCCTGGATCGACCCGGATATCTGCGCCGGCTGCCAGACCTGCATCGGGCTTTGCCCGTATTCGGCGATCGAGTTCGACGCGCGGCGCTGGGTGTCGGTGGTCAACGAGGCCCTTTGCAAGGGGTGCGGCAGCTGCGCCGGCGCCTGCCCCAGCGGCGCCGCTCAGGTGCGGCATTTCAACAAGGGGCAGATCTTCGCCGAGTACGACGGGATCATGAACGCCCTGAAGGCGGTCGGAATATGAATCCAACCGGGGCAAGCCCGGTTGGATTCATGCCAAGGAGGACTGATGAGCGAATTCGAACCGACGATCGTGGCTTTTGTCTGCAACTGGTGCACCTACACGGCGGCCGATCTCGCGGGGACCTCGCGGTTGTCCTATCCCAAGAACGTGCGCCTGATCCGGGTCATGTGCACGGGCATGGTGGATCCCCAGTACGTGATCAAGGCCCTGCTCCAGGGGGCGGACGGTGTCCTGGTCAGTGGCTGTCACCCCGGGGACTGCCATTACATCAACGGCAATTTCAAGGCCCGCCGGCGCATCAAACTGCTGAAGGAAATTCTGCCCCGCTTCGGATTCGAGGAGGAGCGGCTGCGTCTGACCTGGATCGGGGCGAGCGACGGGATCCAATTTGCAGCCATCATGCGCGAGCTGGTCGAGCAGGTCAGGGCCTTGGGGCCGAGCCGGGCCCCCCTCGCGGTGGCGATGTGAACCGCGTGACACCCGCGAGGGTGCCACCCCGCAAGAGGACTTCCTGCAAAGGGAAAAAGACATGAACAGCACGTATCGTCTCGACGTGGAGGGCGGCGACATCGTGGCGGCATTGCAGCGCCTGTTTCAGAAACTGCTGGGCGGAGGGGGGCTGCAGGCCCTGCTGGCCCCGATGCACCTGCCGATGAAGTCGATGGTCATGCCGACCCTGATCACCCAGGCCGACCGCCTGGAGGGGGTGGACCCGCTGGCGCCCTGTTTTCCGATGAACGCCGCGCGCATTGCCTCCCGGCTGGCCCGCAAGCCCATGGGGGCACGGTGGGCGGCGGTGCTGCGGCCCTGCGAGGTCCGCGCCCTGGTGGAGTTGGTGAAACTCAAGCAGGCCCGCCTGGACGAGGTGATCCTCATCAGCGCGGACTGCCTGGGGGCCTTTCAGAACAAGGACTACATCGCCTTTGCCGGATCCGACCCGCCGGCCGCAACGGCCAGGTTTCTGCGGCAGGTGGCCACCGGGGAGCCTTTGGCGGCCGATCTGGCCGCCGCCTGCCGGGCCTGCGAGTTCCCGGTTCCCCCGCACACCGATATCCACATCGGGCTGCTCGGTGCCGATGCCGACGGCGCCCTCACGGTCGAGGCCCGCTCGGCGGCGGGAGCCGAGGTGATCGCCGCGATCGGCCTCACCCCCGCACCGCCGCCGGCCCGGCGCCCGGCGGCGCTGGAGGAGTTGACGGCGCGGCGCATCAGCCGCCGGGACGAAATGTTCGCCCGGACGCGGGCGGCGATCGACGGCATCGACAAGGCTGCCGCGTATTTTGCCAACTGCATCAACTGCTACAACTGCCGGGTGGCTTGTCCGGTGTGCTACTGCAAAGAGTGCGTTTTTGTCACCGACGTGTTCAGCCACGAGCCGGCCCAATACCTGGAGTGGGCCGGCCGCCAGGGCGCGCTCAAGATGCCGACCGATACCCTTTTTTACCACTTAACGCGGCTGGCGCACATGAGCACGGCCTGCGTCGGCTGCGGCCAGTGTTCCAACGCCTGCCCCAACGACATCCCGGTGATGGAGGTGTTCCGGAGCGTGGCCCATTTCACTCAGCAGGCGTTCGGCTACGAAGCCGGCCGCAGCCCGGAGGAGGCGCCGCCCATGTCGGTTTTCAAGGAATCGGAATTCCCCGAAGTGGTCGGCATCCGCCGGCAACAGGCCGCCGGCTGATCTCCCTCATCTCCGCCTGCGGCGGGTGGATGGATCGGGGAGGGGCGACAACGAGCCAAGCGCCGATGGCAGAGACGGGTCATGCCGCGGCGTGGGTGGCCGCCGTGAAAACTTCAGGACGGTTCGTGCAGGGAATGCGTGCGTGCCGACGATGATCGTGCGAAGGGGTAAAAAATGAACCGCAAAGTGGGAACCGCTATGGTGGTCGGTGCCGGGATCGCCGGCATCCGCGCCGCACTGGATTTGGCCGAGGTCGGCTACGGGGTGACTCTGGTGGAGCGCGCTCCCCACATCGGCGGCATCCTGAGCCAGTTGGATTACCAGTTTCCCTCGGATCACTGCGGCATGTGCCGCATGCTGCCCCTCATCCGGCGCGATGCGGCCTCGCAGCACTGCCTGCGGCGCGGCCTTTTCCATGAGAACATCGACATCCTGCTCTCCACGGAGGTGACGGCCGTCGAGGGGGCGCCCGGGAAGTTCCGCGTGACGCTCAAACAGCAGCCCGCCTGGGTGGACCCGGGTCGGTGCGTCGGCTGCGGCCGCTGTGTGCCGGTCTGCCCGGTGGAGGTCCGCGATGACTTCAATGCCGGGCTCTCGCGGCGCAAGGCCATCTACCTGCCGGTGCCGCACGCCATTCCCAACGCCTACGCCATCGATGCGGCCGCCTGCACGCGGTGCGGCGCCTGCGCGGCGGTGTGCCCCACCGGTGCCATCCGGATGCCCGAGGCGGAACGCAAAAAGTTCCGCATCCTGGTGGTGGACGATGAACTGGCGGTGCGCGACTCCCTGAAGGAATGGCTCGAGGAGGAGGGGTTTACGGTCGCCATGGCCGGCTCCGGGCCCGATGCGCTGGCGGCGTTGGACGCCGGGACTTTCCACCTCATGCTGCTCGACATCAAGATGCCGGGCATGGACGGGGTCGAGGTGCTCGAACGGGCCAAGGAGATGACGCCGGCGCTCTCGGTCGTCATGATGACGGCCTATGCCACGGTGGAAACGGCCGTTGAGGCCATGAAAATCGGCGCCCTGGACTATCTCATCAAACCCTTCGACGTAGACAGCCTTCTGCCCAAAGTGGCCCAGGTCTACCGGCAACTCGAGGCGGCCGAGGCCCGCCAGGTCGAGACCGGGGCGGTGGTGCTCTGCGGCGGCACGGCCTTCTTCGATCCGGCCGGCGGAAAGAACACCTTCGGCTATCGGAGCTGCCCCAACGTCCTGTCCCAGGTCGAATTCGAGCGCTGTCTGAGCGGCACCGGGCCCACGGAGGGACATCTCCTGCGCCCCAGCGACGGTGCTCCGGTCCGCAAGATCGCCTGGATCCAGTGCGTCGGGTCGCGGGACGTTCAGCACGACGCCGATTTCTGTTCGAACATCTGCTGCATGGCGTCCATCAAGGAGGCCGTACTGGCCAAGGTGCGCGCTGGGGATGAGCTCGAAGCCGCCATTTTCTACATGGACATGCGCACCTTCGGAAAGGCATTCCAACGGTTCCGGGATGAGGCCGAGCGCCGGCACGGGGTGCGCTTCGAGCGGGCGAGGGCCCATTCGGTCGTCAGCGATGCGGCGGGGATGCTTCATATCCGTTGGACCGAGCCGGCCGGAACCTGCCGCGAGGAAACCTTCGATCTGGCGGTTCTGGCAGTGGGGCAGCGCCCCGCGCACGGCGCCGCCGATCTGGCCGGCCGGCTGGAGCTCCCGCTCAACCCCTGGGGGTTCATCGCGGCCGAGCCCTTCTCGCTGAGCCGCACGTCGCGGGCGGGCATTTTCGTCGGCGGCGCGATGAGCGGCATGAAAGACATCGGGGAGGCGGTGATCCAGTCCTCCGCAGCGGCCGCCAATGCCTCGCGCGTGATCCATGCGGCCGGCGGCAGCCTGGCGCCGGCGGAGGCGGAGAGCGCTCCGCCCGAGAGCCTGCAGCGCGAGCCGGCACGTATCATGGTGGCCCTCTGCCGTTGCGGGCGGGCGCCGCGCCCTTCCACGGACGCAGAATTTCTCATCCATGCGCTCCGGACCGACCCGGCTGTCTGCGGTGTCGAGGTCGCCGAAAACCTCTGCACGGCGGCCGGGCGCGAGCAGCTGGCGGCGCGCGTGCAAAAGGAAGCCCCCAACCGCCTGCTGATCGGTGCCTGCCTGCCGCACGCCCATCGGCGTGCGCTGGGGGAACTGGCTCGTGCGTGCGGGCTGGCCGCTGCGTTGGTGGAGGTGGTCGACATCGCCCCCTGGGACCTGCCGCCCGTGGGAGAGCCGGCCTCGCCGGGCGGCGCCCTGGCGGAGCTGCGGGCCGGGGTGGCCAAGCTCAAGTGGGCGGAGCCGGCTCCCGCCCCGCAGATCCGGGTCGCGCCCCGGGCGCTCGTCGTCGGCGGGGGCGTGGCGGGCATGACCGCGGCCCTCACGATCGGCGACCATGGCTACGAGGTCGATCTGGTGGAGGCGGGCGTGCGGCTGGGGGGGAATCTGGCCTGGATTCAGCGCACGCTGGAGGGGCATGACGTCCCGGCCTTGCTGGCCGACATCCTCCAGCGGGTCGAGCAGCACCCCCGCATCCGGGTGCGGCTCGCATCGCGCGTGGTGCAGGCGCAAGGCGAGGTCGGCGCCTTCAGCACCGTGGTGGAGGGGCCCGAAAGCGAAGTGGCTCAGCTTCAGCACGGCGTGACCGTTCTTGCCACCGGCGGTCTGGAGGCCCCCGTTCCCCCGGAGTTGGCGGTTCCCGGCGGGGCGGTCCTGCCCCAGTCCGAGGTGGAACAGCGGCTGGCGGACGGCCGGCTCGATGCCGCGGCGCTCGACACGGTGGTGATGATCCAGTGCGTGGGGTCGCGCCAGGAGCCCCGGAACTACTGCAGCCGGGTCTGCTGTGCGACCGCGCTGAAACAGGCCCTTCTCATCCGGGAGCGCCACCCGCAGGCCCGTCTGTTTGTGCTGTACCGGGACATGATGACCAGCGGCTTCAGTGAGGCCGCGTTCACCCGGGCGCGGGCGGCGGGGGTGATCTTCATCCCCTACGCGGTGGACCGGCCGCCGCGCGTGGAGCCCTCCGGGGAAGGGGCGCGGGTCACCGTCCATGAGCCGATCCTCGGATGCGACCTGCAGATCGAGGCCGCGCTGGTGGTGCTGGCGACCGGAGTGGTACCCACCCTGCCGCCGGAGCTGGCGGAGGCGTACGGGGTGCGTTTGGACCGGGACGGGTTCTTCGCGGAGGCGGACTCGAAGTGGCGGCCGGTAGATGCGCTGAAGGAGGGGGTTTTCGCCTGCGGGCTGGCACTCTCTCCCCGCACGATTGCCGAGTCCATCGCGACGGCCGAGGCGGCCGCGCAGCGCACCCTGCGCATTCTGGCGAATGAGCGGCTATCGACCGGCCGGGTGACGGCGCGCGTGCGGCACAGCCTGTGCAGCCTCTGTGAGCAGTGCCTCGCCGCCTGCCCGTACGGGGCCCGCACGCTCGATGCGGAGCGGGGGCAGGTTCTGGTCAACCCGGCCATGTGCCAGGGGTGCGGGGCCTGTGCCGCGGTGTGCCCGAACGACGCATCCGTCTTGGACGGCTTTCCGGC
>JBFYWX010000440.1:0-12633 GCA_041310825.1 Desulfobacteraceae bacterium
CTCCCACCTGCAGGAGATCATTCTGAGCCTGTCGGCGGCGCCGATCGAAATCGTGGAAAACCGTATCCGGGCGAAAGACCGCAGCCGCCTGCCCTCGCCCGAGCCGGCCCAAACACCTCCCGGGCAGCTCTTTACCGCCGTGCGCCGCCGCGCCCACGCCGTGGTGCTGGAGCGGGGCCTGCAGCCGACTCCCGGCAACCACATCCTACTCGCGGCCGATCGCGATGGGGCGGTCAAGATCGGCCGGCGGATCGACCCGCAACCGGTCATCCTCACGGTGCAGGTCGAGGCCTGCTGCAGGCAAGGGATTGTTTTTCAGCAGGCCGGCGAAGGGCTGTTCCTCGCAGAGGCAATCCCGCCCGGATGCTTCACGGCTCCGCCGCTTCCCAAAGATCGCCTGAAACCGGCCCGCGCCGAAGCCTCCACGGAGTCCGAACCGGCCGCCCCCGCCCCCGCCGGCAGCTTCACCCTTAACCCCGAGGACATCCTCCAGTCCCCCGGCGGCGGGTATGTAAGGCGCACCGCCAAGGGCAAGAAGATCGACCCCAAGCGCTTCAAGCGCGACAGCTGGTCGCGGGAGAAGCCTCCCTGGCGCCGGGGAAAAACCGTTTGACAAGCGGCACTGAAGCCGCTATAAAACGCGGTCGTGTCCGATCCTGCGGCGGTTTGTGGGCTGCTAGCTCAACTAGGCAGAGCAAATGACTCTTAATCATTAGGTTACTGGTTCGATTCCAGTGCAGCCCACCACCCATCGAGGTTAGCGTGCTAACCTCTTTTTTTTTGCCGCCCGGCCCCGGTCCCCGGGCATTAAATAGATGTTGACCGGGATTTCGGAAATTGGTATTTAAGTAAATTCAATTGGGCGGTTGAATAGACTTCGCCGGTCCATCCTTGCTCTGGAGCATACGCATCCAGGGCTTTATACCCGAGAGGAGGATATATGCGACGGTTCGAGACGTTTATCATCATCGACCCGGATCAACCCGAAGAGGGGCACCAGCTCATACTCGACCGGGTGCAGGAGATCATGGGTCAGCTCAACGGATTTCTCATCCGCATCGACCCCTGGGGCCCCCGGAAACTGGCCTACCCCATCCGCAAGAAAGAGCGCGGCTTCTACGTGCGCTTCGACTTCTGCGGCACGGGCGCGCTCGTGAACGAGATGGAGCGCTTCTTTCGGATCGACGAGCGCGTGCTCAAGCACATGTCGGTTCTGATCGACGCGCAGCCGAACCTGGAGAAAATTCAGGAGGAGATGGCCAGGGCCGCGGAAGAGGCGCAGAAGCCCGTCGAGCCCGAGGCGCCGGCCGCCATCGCGCCCGCGTCGGCGGTTGAGGTGTCGGCCGCCGTCGAAGCGGCCCCGCCGACCCAACCCGAGCAACCCCCGCAGGAGGCCTGAGCCATGCCCGCACCCGCACCCCGAAACCGAGATTCCCGCGATGCCCGGCCCGCCGGCGGCCCGAAACGCAAACGTCGGGTCTTTCACCGCCGCAAGGTCTGCCGCTTCTGCGCGGACAGCAGCCTGACCATCGATTACAAGGACCCGAAGATGCTGCGCTATTTCGTGACCGAGCGCGGGAAGATCATCCCCAAGCGCATCTCCGGCTGCTGCGCCAAGCACCAGCGCTCGCTCACGCACGCTATCAAGCGCGCCCGGACGATCGCCTTTTTGCCCTTTGTCGGCTCGATCGACAGCTATTGATCGTCCCGGCGGCGCCCGCCGGCCGCCTGCGGCTCACCCAACGGGACCATGAGAACGGAACTCGTCACCGGCATTCTGGTCACGTGCGCGCTGATTGCCGTCTGCGCCTTCGTCCCGATCCTGGGCCTGGCGGGGACCGTGTTTCTGCCCGTTCCGATCATGGTCTACCGCACCCGGCTCGGCCGGCAGCCGGCCGCCCTCATCGCCGCGGCGAGCCTCGCGTTCGTCGGCCTGATAGGGGGCAGCCTGGAGGTGCTCTTCTTTGGGCTGTTTCTGCTCGTGGGCTTCGTGCTGGGGGAGTTGCTGCCCTCGGGACTCTCCCTCGAGAAAACAGCAGCCGCGGTCTGCGCGGCGGTCGCCGGCGCGGGGCTGGCCGGTCTCCTGCTGCACGGGATCCTGACCGGAACGGGGCCGACCGAAGTGGCCCAGGAAGGGGCCCGACACAACCTGGAACTCACGGTTCAACTTTATCGTGAGATGGGGGTCTCCGAGGAGCAGATCCGCTTTCTCGAAGATGCCATGCCGGTGATCCAGACCGTGCTGGTCGGCATGATCCCCGCCCTCGTGGTCGCTTGGACCCTGGTGGTGGTCTGGGTGAGTCTGCTGAGCGCGCGGCCGGTGTTCCGGCGCCTGGGGCTTGCGTTCCCGGACTATGGGCCGCTCGACCAGTGGAAGGCGCCCGAGCCCATGGTGTGGGCGGCGATCGGCTCCGGGGTGCTCCTGCTCGTGCCCGGCTTTGTGCTCAAGATGATCGGCCTGAACGGGGTGATCGTGCTCATGGTCATCTACTTCTTCCAGGGCATCGCCGTGGTCGCGTTCTATCTGCACAAGAAGCAGGTGCCGCGCCTGGCACGGGTCATGATCTACTTCATCATCGCCGTTCAGCAGCTGGTGATGCTGGTCGTGGTCGCCGCCGGGTTTTTCGACACATGGTTCAATTTCAGAAAACTTGGAAAACCGCCCGCAGCGGCCTGATCCGGATCGTCCCGGATGGGGCCGGCCGCGCGTGCGGCACATCATGAAGGGGGTCTCATGAGGGTCATACTCACGCAAACCATTGAGTCGTTGGGCATCATCGGCAGCGAGGTCGATGTCAAGCCGGGCTATGCCCGCAACTATCTGCTGCCTCAGAAGAAGGCGGTCGCCGCCACCGCGGAGAGCCGCCGCCGCCTGGAGCAGGATAAGTCCAAGTTCGAGCTGCAGATCGCCAAGGAGCGCCAGCTGGCGGAGGAGATGGCCAAGCGGCTTGAGGGCGTTTCTTGCAAAATCGCGGCCAAGGTCGCCGAGGAGAACCGCCTTTACGGCTCGGTCGGGGTGCGGGAGATCATCGAGGCCCTGGCCGCCCAGAACATCGTGGTCGAAAAGCGGATGGTCCTCCTGAGCGAACCCATGAAAGCGCTCGGCTCCTATCAGGTTCCCATCCGGGTCTACAAGGAGGTCGAGCCGGAGATCACGGTGGAGATCGTCGCCGAGGGGTGATCCGCGCCGCGCCGATCCCTGTCTGCCGCGCAGGCGCCCGGGTGCGCGTCACGGCAGACGCAGCGCGTTGCCGCGCACCCGGAACACCCCCGGCGCCCGCCTCACCCAGGATGAACCCGATGCCCGACCCCACCCCAGCCAGCGGCAGGCAGGCGGACCCGCTCAGCGTACCGCCCCAGAACATCGAGGCCGAGGAGTCCCTGCTCAGCTCCATCCTGGTGGACAACACCTCGCTGCTCGAGGTGGTCGACCTCCTGGCCCCGGCCGATTTCTACCGCACGGCCCACCAGCGGGTCTTTGCGGCCATGACCGATCTCTTCAACCGCAGCGAGCCGGTCGACCTCGTAACGCTCGCGAACCACCTCAAGGAGAAAGGCCAGCTCGAGCAGGCCGGGGGCGCCGCGGCCCTGGCCCGGCTGCTCGACGCCCCCCCCTCCGTCACCCCTTCGCACCACGCCCGGATCGTCCACGACAAGGCGGTGCTGCGGCGGCTGATCGAGAAGTCCAACGCCATCGCCAAGCGCTGCTTCATGGAGCAGGGCAGCGCCGAGGACATCACCGACTTCGCCGAAAGCGCCATCTTCGAGGTCACCGACAAGAAGACCCGCCAGGCCTTCTACCCCCTGAGCAAGCTCATCGATGCCAGCATCGACTTCCTCGAGGAAAAGCAGAAGAACAAAAGCCTGGTCACCGGGGTGCCGACCGGCTTCACGCTGCTCGACAACCTGACCTCGGGCCTCCAGAACTCGGACCTCCTCATCCTGGCCGCACGTCCGAGCATGGGCAAGACCGCGCTCGCCCTGAACATCGCCCGCAACGCCGCGGTCGACGCCGGGGTGCCGGTGGCGATCTTCTCGCTCGAGATGTCCAAGGAGCAGCTCTCCCTGCGCATGCTCTGCGCCGAGGCGAGCATCGACTCCGCCCGGCTGCGTTCCGGGTTCTTCAGCATGGAGGACTGGGAGCGCGTGACCGACGCGGCCGGGGTCCTGTCGGCCGCCCCCATCTTCATCGACGACTCGGCCAGCCTCTCGGCCATGGAGGTCCGGGCCAAGGCACGGCGCCTCAAGATGGACAAGAACATCGGCCTGATCGTGATCGACTACCTGCAGCTCATGCAGGGCCGGGCGGATGCCGAGCGGCGCGACCTTGAAATTTCAGAGATCTCGCGCGGTCTGAAAGCCCTGGCGAAGGAGATCAACATCCCGGTCCTCGCGCTCTCCCAGTTGAACCGCATGCTCGAGCAGAGAAACGACAAACGCCCGCGGCTCTCGGACCTGCGCGAGTCCGGCGCCCTCGAGCAGGACGCGGACGTCGTGGCCTTCATCTACCGCGACGAGGTCTACAACAAGGAGGAGACCAATCCCCGCAAGGGCATCGCCGAGGTCATTCTGGCCAAACAGCGCAACGGTCCCACCGGCGAGGTGCTGATGGCCTTTCTCTCCGCCTACACCCGCTTCGAGAACCTCGCCCCCGAGGCCTTGCGCGGATGAAAAAGGTCTACGGCAACACGGCCGGGTTGAAGGCCGGCCAGCTCCGCCGCCTGGAAAACCTCTACCGCCGCCGCGTGCCGCCCGAGCAGATCCTTACCCCCGAGCTCGCGCGCGACGTGAGCCTGCTTTCCCACGAGATCCGCCGGCAGATCGGGTTGCTGATCAACCGTCAGGGGCGGCTCGCCTTCGTCGTCGTCGGCGACACCAAGAAGATCCTGCTCCCCTCCACCGACGACTACCCCGCCGCCCCCGGGCGGCTCTGCGGACTGCGCTGCGTCCACACCCACTTGAAGAACGAGCCGCTCACCCGGGACGACCTGACCGACTTGGCCCTCCTGCGCCTGGACCTGATGGCGGCCATCGGCCAAGCGGGCGACGGCCGGCCCCAGGCCGTCTACGTCGCCCACGTGCTGCCCGAACCCTCCGAGCGCCTGCCTTATCGCGTGCTGCCCCCGCTTCAGCCCTGGGCGCTCGACATCGACTGCCTGGCCTTGACCCAGGCCCTCGAGGACGAGTTGGAGCGCGTCGTGACCGGACGCCGGGCCGAGTCCGGACGCGAGCGGGCGCTGCTCGTCAGCGTATCGACCGAATCCCGCCGCCGCACGGCGGAGTCCATGGCCGAGTTGAAGGAGCTGGCCCGGTCGGCCGGAATCGAGACCGTGGGCAGCGTCATCCAGCACCGGGACAAGGTCGACCCGCGCTTTCTGATCGGCACCGGGAAGCTGCAGGAGCTCGCCATTCAGGCCCTTCAGGAGGGGGCGCAGCTGATCGTCTTCGACCAGGAGCTCAATCCCTCGCAGATCCGCTCCATCACGAACCAGGTGGAGCTAAAGATCATCGACCGCACCCAGCTGATTTTGGACATTTTCGCCCAGCGGGCCCAGTCCCGCGAGGGCAAGCTCCAGGTGGAGCTCGCCCAGCTGCGCTACATGCTGCCGCGGCTGGTCGGCCGCAACACGGCCCTCTCCCGGCTGGCCGGCGGCATCGGCGGCCGCGGACCCGGTGAGACCAAGCTTGAAATCGACCGGCGGCGGGTGCGCGAACGGATCACCCGGCTGGACGAGGCCCTGGAAGAGGTGCGCCGGCACCGCCGCCAGCGACGCGCCCTGCGGGGCAGGAAGACTCTTCCGGTCATCTCCATCATCGGCTACACCAACGCCGGCAAGAGCACCCTCCTGAACACTCTGACCCACAGCCGGATGCTGGTCGAAAGCCGGCTCTTCGCCACCCTGGACCCGGCCAGCCGGCGGCTCCGGTTTCCGCGCGACATCGAGGTGATCGTGACCGACACGGTCGGGTTCATCCGCGACCTGCCGCGCGAGCTCATGGTGGCCTTCCGTGCCACCCTGGAAGAGCTCGAGGATGCCGACCTTCTCCTGCATGTCATCGACATCGCCAACCCGCGGTTCGAAGACCAGATCCGCTCGGTGGAGGCCATCGTCGCCGAGTTGAGCCTCGCGCACAAGCCCTGCCTCAAGGTGTTCAACAAGCGCGACCTCCTCGACCCCGAGACCGTCGAACACCTCTGCCGGCGCCACGATGCCGTGGCGATTTCGGCCCTCGCCACCGCCGACCTGAAGCCCCTGATCAGCCGCATGCAGGCGATCATCGCAACTCTTCAGGAGCCGAGCCGCGATCCAGGTGCGGCGAGCCCCTCCACGGAACCCGCCGCCGATACCCAGGCCGGGGAGGCAGCCGCCAACACCGCAACCACAACCGATTGTGGTTGACATCCGTCGCCGGTCGGATATAGTCAAGTCAAATAAGGGGTCGAGTGAACTGCCGAACGTGATGAGTGCCTATCGGCTGCGGGGTGGATTCCTGGCCTGAACTCCGAAACCGGAGACCTTTCAAGTAAGTTTTGTTTTCTTTCTGGGGGAGCGGCTTCAACCTGCAGGCGCTTTTTCTATGGACCTCGATCAGATGATGCGGGTGGCCGAGCGCGCCGCCTACCGGGCGGGGGAAATCGTGCGGCTGCGCTTCGGCCACCTCGAGCGGGTGGATGAAAAAGCGCCTTTCGACCTGGTCACGGACGCCGACACCGCGGCTGAAACCGCTATCCTCGATGTGATCCACCGGGCCTGCCCCGGCCATGCCGTGGTGGCCGAGGAGAGCGGAACGCGGGTCGCGGAAGCCTCGGATTACACCTGGCTCGTGGACCCGCTCGACGGCACGGTCAATTATGCCCACCAGCTGCCCTTTGCGGCAGTCTCGATCGCCCTTGCCAAAGGAAGGGAGCCGCTGGTCGCCGCCGTGTTGAACCCCTTCAGCGGCGAGCTCTTCAGTGCCGTCGCCGGCCGGGGGACGCGCTTGAACGGCGAACCGGTCCGGGTCAGCCCGGCCGGCCGGGTTGCGGATAGCCTGCTCGCGACCGGTTTCCCCTACGACCGCAGCCGCACAGGGGCGCTGGTGGGGCGGCTTGAACGCTTCATCCGGGCGGCCCGCGGGATCCGCCGCTTCGGTTCGGCGGCCCTGGATCTGTGCTTTGTCGCCTGCGGCCGGTTTGCCGGCTACTGGGAGCAGGGCTTGAAGCCCTGGGATACGGCGGCGGGGCTGCTCATCGTGCGGGAGGCAGGCGGCCGGGTTACCGACTTCTCCGGCCGGCCGTTCGCGATCGGAGGAGATGAAATTCTTGCGAGCAATCGCCGGATCCACGACGAGATGCTCGCACTCTTGATGGACCCGTAAAAAGTCCTTGATCCAGACGACTTTGTAAAAAGCCCACGATCAAGGCGCACAAATTCCGTAGCGCGAGGCGTATCCCGCCATGGCGGGAAAGCGCAATCCCGCCTTGGGCGGGAGAGATTTGGTTTTTTACGAAGTCGTCACTCTTGGAGGCTCACGCATCTTGACCATCACCCCCAACGGGAGGCGCTTGTCGGCGCATCTTCACATCGGCTGTTTCGGGAACTTCCGCATCGAGGACCGGGTGTGCCGCAACCACTGTGCGATCCGCATCCGCTGCGCCATTGAGCGGGATCAGAGCAATTTCCTGGAAGTGATCGACGAGATGGAGGCCGCCGACGAGGGGTATTTCCTTAAATCCAAGTAGCCCGCCCCCGACGCTGCCGCCGGCCGCCCGGAGTCAACGACCACCCGCCCATCGGAGGGCATGGATTTTCGGCTGCCGGCCGAGGAGAGAAGCGCACGTTCATGCCTCAAAAGCTGCACGTGCAACCACGCGCAGCGCACGCGGGGTGAACACACATTATCACTCGTAGGCGGTTTCTATCCGCTTGCGGAAAAAATCCACCTGCTGCCGGATCGCGCTGTCCTGCTGGATCCCCCGCTCGATGCTCTGGATGGAGTGCAGCGCGGTGGCGTGGTAGCGGTTGAAGGTCTTGCCGATGGTCTGAAGGGGAGAGTCGGTGTAGCGGCGCGACAGGTAGATGGCGATCTGGCGCGGCCGCACCAGGGACTGCTTGCGCGAACGGGAGATGAGCTCCTCGCTGCTCACCCGGTAGTATTTGCAGACGAGCTGCTTGATGAGGTCGATCGTGATCTTGCGGCGCTGGCTCACGATCTGCTTGACGACGCTCTCCGCCAGGCCGCGGTCGATCGGGACCCCCAGGAGCGAAGACTTGGCCACCACTCCGCTCAACCCGCTCTCCAACATCCGGATGTCTTCGGTCAGCTCGGAGGCCAGGTAGCAGACGACCTCTGCCGGCACCGGGCAGCTGAAGAGAGCGGTTTTTTTCTGTAAAATCCTCACCCGGGTGCGGTAGGTCGGGGGGTCGATCGCCGAGATCAGGCTGCTGGCGAAACGCGAGCGCAGCTTGTCGTGGAGCTTGGGGATGTCGGACGGCAGGGCGCAACTCGAAAAGATGATGCGCTTGCCGGACTCGCAGAGCGTGTCGAGGGTGGAGGCGAGCTCGACCTGGGTCCGCTCCTTCCCGCTCAGGTAATGGACATCCTCGAGCAGCAGCACATCGCACTGGGTCCGATATTTGGTTTTAAAGGCGTCCAGGGCGTCGAAGCGATAGGCCTGGACCATCTCGTGGCTGAAATCCTCGGCGGTCATGTAATAGACCCGCTCCTGAGGTCGGCGCGTGAGGATGTGATGGCCGATCGCCTGGGAGAGGTGGCTCTTACCCAAGCCGGTCCCGGAAAGCAGATACAGCGCCGCCTGAGGGGTATCCGCTCGGGAGGCCAGAGACAATGAGGCGGAGTAGGCGAAATCGTTGTTGCTGCCCACCACGAAATGGTCGAACGTGAAATCCCGCCGCAGGAGCCGGCCGTTGTGCGGCCGGGCGACCTCGCCGGGCAGAGCCAGCTGAAGCGGGGCCCCGGCCTCGTTCTTGCGCCCGTTGGAGCGTCCGGAGACCTGGTAGCCGACCTGGCAGTGGGAATCGCCGCTCAGCCGCTTGAGCTCGGCCTCGATCAGAGGACCGAAGTGCTCCTGAACCCGTCTTTTGGAAAAAGCGTTGGGGCAGATGACGGTCCAGCCTCCGTCACCGGTGCGGGCTAGCTCCAGCGGCTCGATCCACATGCGGTAGCTGTGAGCGGCAATGCGCTTTTTCAGCGCCGCCAGGGTCTCTTTCCAGATGGTTTCCATGGCGCGCGCGGATCAGGAACCGAGATCAATATAAAGGGTTACAGGTCCAGAAGGCGGTGTCGCGGTCTGCTGCGGCTGGTCACACTCTTGTAGGGCCGAAAGGGGTCTCGATCGCATGGGGGAGGGTTTTAAGCGATCGGCTGCTTGAAGTCAAACCTGAAAATTAGGGTTTTATTAGGGAACGTTTTTGAGTTGTCAACAATTTATATCAGATTGTTATGATTTAATTTAATCTCTGACGGGACGCCCACCCGCCACCCTTCAACCCTTTGGGTCAGCGATGTTTTTTCAAAGGATTTCGGGCCATCCATGGCGGTTGCCGGCAGGGTCTGTTCAATACTATCTCATGCAATCTTCAATTATCTCTCTTTATCTTCGATTTTCGAATATAAGTGCGAATGAAAGCGTCTTTGCACCACCCGTCTGACGGAAAGGGCCATCGCATGCGATCTGACCGGATCATCATCCGGGGCGCGCGCCAGCACAACCTGAAAAACATCGACGTGGAGATCCCGCACAACGCCCTGACGGTGGTGACCGGGGTCTCCGGATCGGGGAAATCCACCCTGGCCTTCGATATCCTCTACGCCGAAGGGCAGCGCCGGTATGTCGAGTCCCTCTCCACCTATGCCCGGCAGTTTCTGGAGCGCATGGAAAAGCCCGAGGTGGATCTGATCGAGGGGCTTTCCCCGGCCATCGCCATCGATCAGAAGAGCGCGGGCCACAACCCGCGCTCTACCGTGGGGACCGTCACCGAAATCTATGACTACCTGCGGCTGCTCTACGCCCGTCTCGGGACGGTCCACTGCCCGGCGTGCGGCCGGCCGATCGCCGCACGCTCCATCGACGAGATGGTCGCACCGGTTGCCGCCCTGCCGGAGGGCACCCGCCTCGAGATTCTCGCGCCGGTTGTCACCGGCGAAAAAGGCAGCCACGAGAAGCTCCTGCGCCGGCTGAGAAAGGAGGGATTCGCCCGCCTGCGGGTGGACGGCGCCGCGGTCGAGATCGAAGCGGCCGGAGCGCTCGACCCGCGCCGGCCGCACGACATCGAGGTGGTCGTGGACCGGCTGATAGCAAAAGACAATCTGCGCAAGCGGTTGACGGACTCCCTGGAGCTCGCGCTCGCCTTGGGCGAGGGGGTGGTGCGGGTCGACGTTCCGGGCAGGGAGGGTTTCCTCTTCAGCGAACACCCTGTCTGCGTTGCCTGCGGCGTCCGCGCCGGCGAGCTCACGCCCTCCTCCTTCTCCTTCAACTCACCGCAAGGGGCCTGTCCGCAGTGCGAAGGGATGGGGGTAACGGCCGAGTTCGCCCCCGGCCTCATCGTCCCCGATCCGCAGCGCTCCTTGCGGGAAGGGGCGGTGGCGCCTTGGGCCCGGCGCGGCAGCGAGCACTTCATGGAGTTTCTGGACACGCTAACAGCCCATTACGGCACAAACACCGCCACTGCCTTCGAAGCGCTGCCCGAGCGGTTTAAGGAGGTCCTGCTGCATGGCTCGGGCGATGAGCCCATCACCTATTATTTCGACCGCGGCACCAGCCGCATCCGGTTTCGGAAACCGTTCGAGGGTGTCATCCCCAACCTGAAGCGCCGCTACCGGCAGACGGACTCCATCCAGACCCGCGAGGAGATCCGACGTTTCATGGCGTTTCAACCCTGCCCGGCCTGCGGCGGGGCGCGGCTCAATGCGCTTGCCCGCGCGGTGACGATCGAGGGGCTGCCCATCTCTGCGCTCTGCGCCCTGACGATCGCCGAGGCCCACCGCTTCTGCCGGGGCCTGCGCTTCGAGAGCGCCCACGCACCCATCGCCCGGCGTCTTCTGAACGAAATCAACGACCGGCTGGGCTTTTTAGACGCCGTGGGTCTCGCCTACCTCACACTGGACCGCTCGGCGCAGACGCTCTCCGGCGGTGAGAGCCAGCGCACTCGCCTGGCGACCCAGATCGGATCGAAGCTGACCGGCGTGCTCTACGTGCTCGACGAGCCCAGCATCGGGCTCCACCCGCGGGACGGCGAGCGCCTCCTTCGCATGCTCCGGCGGCTGCGCGATATCGGCAACACCGTGCTGGTGGTGGAACACGACGAAACGACGATCCGGGCGGCCGACCACGTCCTGGAGCTGGGACCGGGAGCGGGTACCCGGGGCGGGCGGGTGATGTTTGCCGGCCTCCCGGAGCAGCTGATCGCATCGCCCGATTCGCTCACGGGCCGGTACCTGTCCGGCCGCCTCACCATCGGCGCCGCGGCGCCCCGCCGCCGGGGGCCCGGACCGAAGATCATCCTCGAGGGCGCTTCCACCCACAACCTGAAAAACATAACGGTTCAGTTCCCCCTGGGCCGGCTGATCTGCGTCACCGGGGTATCCGGATCGGGCAAATCCTCCCTGGTCTGTGAAACCCTCTACCCGGCCCTCCGACACGCATTGGACCGCACCCCAGCAGCGGGAGGCCTTTACCGGGCAATCCAGGGCGCCGAACACCTCGAACGGGTGGTCATCATCGACCAGGCCCCTATCGGTCAAAGCCCGCGCTCCAACCCGGCCACCTACAGCGGGTGTTTCAGCGTTATCCGCGACCTCTTCGCACGCACACCGGAGGCGCGCACGCGCGGCTACAAGGCGGGCCGGTTCAGCTTCAATGTAAAGGGGGGGCGCTGCGAGGCCTGCCGTGGAGACGGTACCCTGCGCATCGCGATGCACTTCCTGCCGGATGTCTTCGTCACCTGCGACGTGTGCCGGGGGCGCCGCTACAACCGCGAAACGCTGGAGGTCACCTACCGAGGCAAGAGCATCGCCGAGGTGCTGGATCTCACCGTCGACCAGGGCCTCGATCTCTTCGGTCGCATCGGACCCGTGCGGGAGAAGCTGCAGGCGCTGGCCGAGGTGGGACTGGGATACCTTCGGATCGGCCAGCCGGCCGACACGCTTTCGGGCGGCGAGGCCCAGCGCGTCAAGCTTGCCCGCGAACTGGCCAAGAAGGGCGCCGAGCGCACGCTTTTTGTGCTGGACGAGCCGACGACGGGCCTGCATGCGGACGATATCCGCCGGCTGATCGAGGTCTTGAACCAGCTGGTCGATTCCGGCCACTCGGTGGTGCTGATCGAGCACCACCTGGACGTCATCCGCTGCGCCGACCACGTGATCGACCTCGGCCCGGGCGGGGGCCGCGATGGAGGAGAGATCGTCGGCTGCGGCACCCCGGAGGAGATCGCCGCCCTGCGGGAATCATTTACCGGCCGGTATCTGAAAAGAAAGCTGGGAAGCTATGAGGATAGGAAGCTGGGAGGCTGAGAGGCTGGGAAGTCTGACACTTCGAGTTGCCGCTTACCTTTCGTTTCTCTCAGCCTCCTAGCTTCCCAGCCTCCCTGCCTCCCAGCCTTTCAACAACTCATCCGGCTTCGAGAAAGAAGG